>JAEUSA010000173.1 GCA_016788945.1 Leptospiraceae bacterium | reverse complement strand
AAGCGGCGCCATCGTCTTGTATGATGTGAGAGCGACGGCGATACCGGCGGTCATGATAAAGGCATGCAATGAGATATCGATCCACCGGCCGTAGTCGTACATGATGAATACAATCGGTATGACGCTCATCAGAATCAGGTGGATGCCGACTTTTTCACCAAGAAAAAGGCAGAGAATGACGCAGTACGCCGTGTAGACGACGTTGCTGAGAAAAGTGACGCGAAAGGTACCATACTTATTCTTAAGGTAGAATATGGCAGCGATAAGCAATGGATGAATTACGTTAACCGAGCCAAACGGTATGATGTAGTTTATGTAACGTCCCGCATCGCGCTGCAGCAGAATCAGCAGTATGGCGAGTTCAGCAAGTATCAAGAAGCCATTGGCGATAAAATTGAGCGAGAACAGCAGATTCAGCACGCGGTTGAGCTTGAGTTCGGTTGCCGTGTGAAAATGGTGGCTGCCGAGATTGAGGTAGGCATCCCACATTTGCGCCAAACGTGCCATCGTCATCGTCAGGACGCTGCCGCTGACTGTAACGTAAAGGAAGTTTGTTTGCTCTAAGCACGCGGGGAAATCGGCATTTACGGCTGCGTCAACGATTAGCCTGTGCCCTGAACAGGTAGAAAGGATTGCATGTCGAAAAATGAATGGGGTGGCCGTCTCGGCATTATTCTGGCGGTTACCGGATCTGCCGTAGGTTTAGGAAATTTTCTTCGTTTTCCGGGGTTGGCCGCAAAATACGGCGGCGGCACCTTCATGATTCCGTACTTCGCTGCGTTTCTGCTGTTAGGTCTGCCGATTGCATATATCGAATGGTCGATTGCCCGATATGGCGGCACGCGCGGCTATCACAGCGCACCGGGTATTTTCAGCGTGTTATGGCCGAAAAAGATCTCACCTTATCTGGGTGTGCTTGGCCTGATCGTGCCGATCGGCATCTACATGTACTATGTGTTCATCGAAGCATGGTGCCTTTATTATGCTTGGGGGTTTTTAACCGGGGCGCTGAACCTCGGCACCGATGTGAATTCATACAAATCATTCTTCGAAAGTTTTACCGGTTCGTCTGCCGATGGCAAGTTATTCTCAGGGCTTTCTCCCGCCATCATCTCGTTGCTCATTTGTTATACGCTGAATTTCTTTTTCGTCTACCGCGGCATTGCGGGTATTGAAAAGGTCAGTCGATGGGGAATGCCCGTACTGTTATTGATCGCGCTGATTGTGCTGGTGCGCGTAATGACGCTGGGTACGCCCAACCCGGCATTGCCCGAGCGTAGCGTCATCAATGGACTCGGCCATTTATGGAATCCGCCGCAGCAAAAGAGCCTTGCCGAATCGCTGATGAATGCGCAGCTGTGGATGGAGGCCGCGGGGCAGATATTTTTCTCGCTCTCTGTCGGTTTCGGGGTCATTATTAATTATGCCTCGTATTTGAGTAAAAAAGACGATATCATGCTGTCGGCGACGACTGCGGCTGCGGGCAATGAATTCGCCGAAGTGGCACTCGGCGGTCTTATCACGGTGCCCGCGGCATTTGTGTTTCTGGGGCCTATGGGAATCGGAGGCACTTTTGGCCTCGGTTTCGTTTCGTTGCCCGCGGTTTTTGCCCATATGCCACTCGGGCAGATGTTCGGCGCCCTGTGGTTCTTTTTGTTGTTCATAGCGGCGATCACCAGTTCGGTGTCGATGCTGCAGCCGGGTATAGCCTTTCTCGAAGAAGGGTTGCGCCTCGATCGCCGCAAAAGTTCCGCGGCGTTAATGCTCGTGACGCTGGGTGGTTCCCTGTTTGTCGCGTATTATTCGCGCGGTCTTGAGGCGCTCGATACCATGGATTTCTGGGCGGGCACATTTTTTATCTTCGTGTTGGCGATTTTTCAAGTGATTGTCGCGGGCTGGCTCTTTGGTGTTGAGAACGTGCTCGCCGAAGCGCAAGAAGGTTCGCGCATGCGTATTCCCCGCTCGTTGCCATGGCTTATCAAATACATTAGTCCGGCATTTTTGCTGACGATTTTTGTCATGTGGTGCGTCCAATACATACCCGACCAGTGGAAAAAAATTCAGACGAATACGGTTACCCAGATTACCGTATTATTCTTGCTCGGTACGCTGATCGCTCTCGTGATCGCGACGCACTTCGCCGTGCGCTACTGGCAACGGCACCGCCGCCCCGGAGGAGTCGCATGACGACCGGCGGCTGGATTGTGATGGTCGTTTCCGTTTCATTTGTAACGGTGTTTTTTGCCTATACTCTTTATCTTTCTCTGCGCAAAGGCGATTAAGACTCAACAGCATGCGTTCGGCAGTCATCACCTGCTTTTTTAATGCGATGGATTACGAGTCGCGGCGATTGAACTATGCCGCGTTTGCTGCGCGGTTAAAAAAACAAAAGGTGCCTCTCTACACGATCGAGGCAGTTTTTCCCGGCCAGCGTTCTTCACTAACCGGTTTTGAGAACATAGAAACAATTACATGCGAGACTGTGCTGTGGCAGAAAGAGTCCCTGCTCAACGCGCTGATCCGCAAGCTCGACAGAAAATATGAAGGTATAATCTGGTGCGATGCGGACATATTATTTGAAAATGCGGGTTGGTACCGGCAAGTATGCCGACTGCTCGACAAGGTGCCCGTCGTACAACCTTTCGCGTGTGTTGCACGGCTGCCACGCGGAAAAAAGCGTTACGTCCGCTCGGCCGAGCTCTATACCTCATTCGGCAGCGTGTATGCGAAAAAACCCCAATTGCTCACACGCGGTGATTTTGCCGCGCACGGGCATACGGGCTTCGCCTGGGCAGCACGCCGCGATATGATAGGCGATCTAGGCCTCTACGATGCCATGATCGCAGGCTCGGGAGACCATGTGATGGCACACGCTTTTGCCGGTGACTTTTCCTCGGAGTGTATCAGGCGCATTCTTGCCAATAATCCCAAACACATCGAACACTTTACACAATGGGCGCGTGCCGTATATCCGCATGTGCGCGGCCGCATCGGCGCATTGCCTGGTCGCATTCTTCATCTGTGGCATGGCGAAACGGCAAACCGACGCTATGTCGAGCGCAACCGTGAGCTCGCGTCGTTTGGCTTTGACCCGGCGCGCGATTTGGTGCGCGACGAAAGGGGATTATGGAAATGGGGGCGGCAGCGCAGGCCGCTTGCCGTCTGGGCGAAGAACTATTTTGCATTGCGCAGGGAGGATGGCTAATGGGCTTTTTTTCGGGAATTAAGGACTTTTTCAGCGGTAAGAGCGATGAAGAGAAGATTGCAGACCTTGCGTCAGAAGCCGATCGCTACGCCGATCGTTACGACAATGCAGATATGGCTGAAGCCGCGGCGATGGCGCGGGACTATGCCGGTCGTATTCGACGTTCGGGCAGTCTTGCTGCCGCCCGCGCGCTGTTTGCAGAATTCAAGCTGGCGATAAAAAAATACGACGAAGATGAAGAAGATGATTCATACCGCAGTAGCCGCCGTTACGATGACAATACTCGCTACTCAGATGACTCATGAACTAAAAAGCTGTTTGCGTGATCAGGGCCTGTAGTTTATTTTTATTCATCGCGGCGGTCAGTTCGTTATCTGCGAAGAACCGGATGATCATCTGGTCGATCGATGGTTTTGCCGCGGGTTATTTTGACCGTGACGAAATAAAAGAATCTGCGGTTTGGCAGCGCCTACTCAAGCGTGGCCGGCTTTTTCGTCCGGTCGAGACCACAATCCCTTCGGTCACTTATCCCGCACATACGGCGATGGTAACGGGGCGTGATGCGGCCGCTCACCAGATACACAACAACCATCCGGTCGATCCGTTTAATGAATCGAAAGGCGGCTGGACTTGGTATCTCGAAGACGTTGCCGGCGACACACTGTGGGATATCGCACGCAAACGCGGTAAATCCGTGGCAAATCTGCAATGGCCGGTAACGATGACAAATGCGTCACGCATTCGCTATCACATTCCGCAATTCGATCGCGCGCGCGGCAGCGAAGAGCAGAAGCTGATGCGCGTGCTCAGCACCCCCGGGCTGCACCGGGAAATCGAGAAGCACACGGGCGTATCGCTGACAGAGTATTCGAGCGACAGTGAACGCATTCGCGTCGCGCGTTACATATGGAAACACAAACGTCCTGATCTGATGCTGCTATACAACCCGGGTTTAGATTCGATCGAACACGCGCAGGGCCCGTATTCCGAGGCGGCTTTCAGCCATCTCGAAACGCTCGGCATCGAAATGGAAAAATTTTTGAACGAGGCCGCCAAAGTGGCGCCGCGCGACAAAGTGCGCATACTGATTGTTTCAGACCACGGCTTTATGACTTTTAAGGGCAAGTGTTATCCCAATTCGATTCTGAAAAGCATGGGCTATATTGACCCGAAAGCCAAAAAGTGGAGTTACTATTTTGAAACTGCGGGCGGTGTCGCGAGGCTGATCAAAAACGGCGAACCGGCCCCTTTCGCCGATGCGGCTTTCACCGAAAAACTCAACGCTGCATGTCCTGAAATCGAAGTCGTCACCGCCGACCATAATGATTTCCAGAAACTGCGCAAACGCTATTCGGCGAAAAGCTCGCTGTTTCTCGTTTCGCGCGGCGACACCGTCATGACCGCGGGCATCAATAAGACTGAATACAGCGCCACGCCGGGCCATACGCATGGTTTTCTTCCCGATCGCAGCGACATGCACACCGTCGCGCTGATGTTCGGGCCAGAGCGGGCAAAAGCTGCGCGGATTAACCACGTGAAAGATGTGTTCTTTTCCACCTGTTCATGGCTACGTCTGGGCTGCGCCGGTACGAAAGCACGCGCTAAAAACCGTGCGCATCGCTAAAAATCCACGTTTTTAGGCCTGTTTTTGCATTTTTCGACTCTCGCCGTTGGGACATAATTTTTTTTATCAAAATAAAAATTGCCGGCGTCGAAAATAAGACATAATGGCTGCGAAACGCAATTTTGTGAACAACTTCCGCGAATACCTGAGCATCGAACGCGGGTTATCCGAAAACAGCATTTTCTCTTACATTTCCGACGTGCAGAAGCTCGAAAAGTTTCTCACCAAAGAAAAGAAGCAGTTGCAATCGAGTTCACAGAAAGACATTACGAACTTTCTGCGCGAAGAGTCGCGCAAGAAGCTTTCGAGCCGCACGCGTGCGCGCGTCGTCGCTTCGCTGCGCCAGTTTTATGGTTATCTCGAAAACCGCAAGCTGATCGAAGCGAATCCGATGATCTCCATTGAAGCGCCGAAAATTGAAAAGGCGCTCCCTGACTTTCTCACGCAAGATGAAATCCGTAAGCTTTTTGCCGTATTCAAAGAAGAGAACCTTCTCGAGTTGCGCGACAAAACCATGTTCGAATTTCTTTATTCAGCCGGCTTGCGTATTTCGGAGGCCTGTTCACTGCTTTTGCCCGATGTCGATCGCGATAATCAGGTGCTGACGATCAAAGGCAAGGGCGGCCGCGAACGCCTCGTGCCGTACGGCGAAGTTGCAGCGCAACTGCTCGATATGTACCTCGATAAGGCCCGCGCCGAAATTCTCAATCAGTACGAATCGGAGTTTGTTTTTGTATCGAAAAAAGGCGGAGCACTTTCACGCAAAAGCGCGTGGCGCCTGCTCAAGCGCTACATGAAACGGGCCGGCATTGGCCGCAATATTACTCCGCATACATTACGCCACTCATTTGCCACGCACTTGCTGCAGAATAAGGCCGACCTGCGTGCCGTACAAGAACTCTTGGGGCATATGGACATCGCAACCACGCAAATCTATACGCACTTGGCAAATAACGAACTCAAAAAGACTCACCAAGAATTCCACACCCGGGCCTAAGCAGCCCTATGCTGCAGGCTCGCGATGCGCTTGGCAAGAAAACGATACGCCAGCGCTTCGTGAATGTGGCTCTCGTTGATATCGACCCCCTCAAAATCGGCAACGCTGAACGCAACGCGCAGGCAATTGAGCCATGATCTGAGTGTCAGTCGCTCGCTACCTGCAAACCGCTCAAAAAGTTTCATCGGGTTTAATTTTTCGAGTAGAGCATAGAGCATACCCGGTTCTATTTGGTCGTTGAGTTTGCCATTGTTTCGTTTGAGTGAAAACAACCGAGCCTGGGTAATGCGTTCTTGTAGCATTGCCGTGGTATATGGCTGCGAAGTTTGTGTGCTTTCATGGAGATTATTGAGATCGAGTTCAATGGCGATGCGGTCGAGAAAAGGTCCGATGAGTTTCGAAAACTGCGTCAGCGCCTGAGCGGGTTTGCATTGGCATAACCGAGGATCAACAAAAAGGTTCCCGCACCGACATGGGTTGGCGGCCGCTAATAGTTGAAAATCTGCCGGGTAGGTGAGGTGTCCACGCGCTCGGGCAATGGTGATGCGCTTGTCTTCGAGCGGTTCTCT
>JAEUSA010000099.1 GCA_016788945.1 Leptospiraceae bacterium | reverse complement strand
AACATGGGCAACAAGGCGCAAGACCTGATCGCCGCCGATCATAACCGTAAAATGGTGCTCGCGTTCGAAGAAGCATTCGGTGTGACGATCGGCGACTCGCGCGATAAAGACGGCATCATCAGTTGTCTCTTAGCGGCACACTGCGCAGCCGATGGCGGCATGGCTCACTGGCTGAAGGCAATGTATACTGCGTGCGGTTATTTTGCCGAAGACGCCGTCGAACGCGAGTTTCCGGGCGCCGAAGGCATTGCCGAAATGGCCGCGCTGGTGGAGAAGCTGAGAAAATCCCCGCCCAGTGAAATGCTGGGCTCGCCGATCATCACCCTGCGCGATTTCAAAAGTGGCGTCGAAATTCGTGACGGCAAAGAATCAGCGATTACCGGTATTCCCGCGCAGAACCTGCTGTTTCTTATCAACGAGCGCGGTGACTGGCTCGCAATTCGCCCCTCGGGCACCGAACCCAAAGTGAAGGCATACGTCGGCGTCAGAGAGAAATCCGCTTATGCGCCCGAAATCGAAAAACAGTGTCATGAACGCCTCGTGGCACTCTGCCATTTTGCACACGGACTATTGGCATCTTGAGGAGGGTCTATGGAACTGGAAATTACCTGGGGTCGTATATGGCGAATTTGGTGGGCTTACGTATGGCGCAACGTGCTGATGACAATTGTCGCGATGATTCTCGGCGGCATCATGGGTTTTATCATCGGCTTTTTTTTCGGTCTATTGGGCGTTGACCAACAGGTGACGCAACTCGTCGTCACACCGCTGGGATTTCTTTTGGGGCTCGGATTATCTGTTTTTCCGATGCGCATGATACTCGGAAAAAACTTTGGTGAATTCAGGTTGGTACTCGTGCGCAACGAGACTGCTGAAAAACCGCCGGTAGACAGCGCGCCCGTAGCACCGCCGGCAGGTTAGATTGATGGCGTGGCGACGATCGGTTAAACGCATGCCGCGCACCGGTACTCACAGCCCGTGTGCTTAATACTCGTTTCTTTTAAGCAGAACAGCGATTATCCGCTGATCGTCGCCGCTAACCGCGATGAGTTTTACCGCCGCCCCACCGCTGCCCTCGACTGGTGGCAAGATGCCCCGGATATTCTCGGCGGGGCAGACATCGCTTCGGCCATGAAACTCGGACATCCGTGTCCCCGGGATCACGCCAAGACCGACATCGTGTCGGGCGCGATCCCCGGACATCCGTGTCCACGGGGCGGCTGGCTTTGCGTAAACCGCCATGGGCGCTTTGCTGCCGTAACAAACTTTCGCCAGCCGGGTAAAGATTCAAAAACCGCCAAATCACGCGGGCTCATTGTCAGGCGTTATCTGGAAAATGCGCTAACTATTGCCGATTTCGCGCGCGAGCTCACGAATAGCGCAGGCGATTACAACGGTTATAATCTGCTGTTCGGTTCGGCGGATGAACTTTGGTACTATAACAATCGCTCTGGTATTGCGCCGGCTCCGGTAGAACCCGGCCTGCATGTTTTATCGAATGCGTATCTCGATACGCCGTGGCCCAAAACTCTGCTCGCCGGTAAAATGTTTGCGGAGCTCGAGGGAAATCCACCCCCTACCGACGCGGTCTTCACGCTGCTTGCCAACCGCACGCAGGCGAATGCTGAGAAGGTTCAGCGCACGGGGTTGCCGCTGAAGTATGAGGTCGCGCTATCTTCAATTTTTATCTCGCTGACGATTCGGCGCGGCTGGTTGTTCCGCAAGGTAGGCTATGGCACGCGCGCGTCGAGCTATGTCACTTTTTCGCGTACGGGCGAGATTAGCTTCAACGAACGCACCTACACCGACGGCAAACCAGCGGGTGACAGACTCGCAAATTTTCTTATTCCGGATTTTTATCGACGCTGTTAAACCATAAGAACAGCGGCAATGCAAATGCGAGGCCACCGGCAAATGAAGCGATGAGATAATAAACCACCCTGAGCCACGAGCGTTTGATAACCCATACGGCGACGAGAAACATAATGAGCAAGAGCGTCGTCTCACCGAGAAATGCCTGGCCGAGCGGATTTGCGAGCAGCTCGTTCATCAGCACCGGGTTTTTCATATAACGGTAGAGAAAATAACCGTTGGGTAGCGCAAAACCGAATACCGCACCTAATAACAAACCCGCCCGCAGGTGGCGTTCCATGCGAATGGGAATCATGTGATGGTGGTGATGGTGGTGTTCGCTCATTTTGCGGCCTGTCTAAAAAGTCACCTCGCGGGCACAAACGCTAAATTTGTCTGCGCGATTCGTGAGGTGCTGCGCACCGTTACGACGCGAGCGCCATGCCCAGCTCTTTGAGTTTCGACTCCGCAAGGTGGTAATTGTTCTTATGATCGGGATCAAAACCCGGCGTAAAGTATTCGAGGTTGTGCTGCACCAGCGCCGGCAAAAGGTCGCCCGAAATCTGCGGCAGAGTCAAAAGATCTTTCACCAGACGAGCAAGAGTCAGCTCTTTATCGCCCGCCATAAACCAAGCTGTGCCGATCGCGGTATAGACCGAAAGCAGCGTCGAGCCGAGCACCATACCCGCGGCACGCAAAGCATAGTTGCCATCGATGGCCTTGAGCATGTTGAACGCGACCGATTTGTGCTCGATCTCTTCGGCAGCATGCCAGCCCATCATCTCGGCGACTTCTTTCTGCATTTTGGGCAACAGTTGAGACCCCGGTTGAAATGCGGTATCAGCAAGTGCGGCTGTATAATGTTCAAAGCCGACAGTGGCTGAGAGCAGCATTTTCTTGCCTATCAGCTTTTCCACCAGTGGTTCCATCGTCTCTATCGCGGTGGCGGTAAAAAAACGCGCAAAGCTGTCAACCGGCAGGCCCTGCTCTCTCAGCCGCGCCCAGAACTGGCGGTGCATCTGGTCGTGCACAGATTCTTGCCCGATGAATTTTTTGAGCTCCACTTTTTGTTCTGCCGGCGCATCGTCTAAAGACTTACGCACCGCGCGTATGAAGAACACTTCGCCGATCGGTACCAGCACATGCAGCGCGTTCATAATGTGCGTGGCCCAGACATTATCGCCGTAGTAATAGCGCTCTACTTTCGAAAAATCAAAGTCGGGTCTGCGGACTTGCATGGCCGCCCATGCAAAATAATGACACCGGTGTCAAGTTAAATTTGAACAATTGTTCATGTTTCAAGCCTCAGGCGACCGCCCTCGACAACGTAAACGCCGCGGGCAACCGCGCGCATCTGCGGTGAAAGATTATGCGTGATCAGCAAAATGCCCCTGCCCGCCTTCGCCTCTGCGAGAAGAACCTGCAGTAAGTCACTGCTCGCCTGCGCATCGAGGCCGCTGAACGGCTCATCGAGCAACAAAAACCGTGCCGTACTGCAGAGACCGCGCGCGAGCGCTAATCGCCGCCGCATACCCCCGCTCAGGTTACCGGCCACCATTTCGCCTTCAAGCCCGACAAGGTGGATTGTTCTCTCTGCTGCGCCATTTTCGTCAGGGGAAACCTGCAGCGACACGTTCTCTGCGACAGTCTCCTGAGGGAAAAGAAAATCGGACTGGAATACGAGGCACACAGAATTTGCCGGCGCCATGGCATTTCCTTTTTGCGGCTTCAGTAACCCGGCGGCAACTCGGGCAATGGTCGACTTGCCTGAGCCTGAAGCGCCGGTGAGAATTACCAACTCACCCGGCCGCAATTCGAGCTCAACCTCGTGCAGAATCACACGCCGGCCGAGTTTGACACTGATATTCCTGAGCTGCAGTACATCCGCCTCACCCGCTCTACTCGGCCTTTCAGCTACAAAGAGGGAGCGCACAAAACCGATTCGCTGCACCGCGGCCTGCGCAGCTGAAGTCACGATGAGAGCTGAGAGCAAAAATGCCAGTGCATACGCGAGAAACGAAGCCGTGTCGACCACGACAAACGACTGCTGCAATTGACGGCCGATGCCTTCTTGGGCGGCGAACCACTCGGCAATCACCGATGCCTTGAATGACATGAGTAACCCCATGCCGGTTGCCGCCGCAAGGTGCGGCCGCCATTCATGGTAAAGTCTGAGCACAAGGCGGCGCGGGTAATACGGTACGTAGTGCCGCCAGAATTCGCGCCGGTCGCGCGAAGTCATTTCAAACGCCGCACGAAATTCGAAAGCAATGAGCGGCAGCACGACAAATACAGCAGCGGCAATCGGCGCCGCATTGCCGGTACCGAGCAACAGAACGAGCGGTACGATCCAGAGAATGACCGGTGCCGCCTGCAGCAAGAGCAGACTCGGGCCGGCGACGAATGCGCGCGCGCTGCGCGGGGGAAATACCGCGGCCCAACCGATGCCGAAGAAGAGCGCGATCAAGAACGCGACAACCGAGCGCAACACGGTGAGCGCGAGGTCAGACCAAAGCGGGCCGCGCAAGAGCTCGCCAATTCTGCCAAGCAGCACCATCGGTGCCGGCAAAATCGGGTTCGAAAATAGCAACAGTGAAAGCGTGAGAACGGCGAGTGCGGCTACCCAGCCAAAAATCGTGAGGAGCAAACGGCGCGGCATTTGCCCTATGGCATAAAGAACGTATCACCGGGTTCGGCAATGCCGGCAGCGCGCAGAAATGCTGTGGTTCTTTTGCGGGCGGCTGCAACTTCGGGAAAAGCGAAGTGCGTGTAGCGCAAACCTTCGCGCAGCACCTCGACGCCCACCTGAAAACTCTGTGCATGTAGTTTTGCAATGGCCTCGGGATCCTTTTCGATGCGCGCGGCAATTTCGGTCAACCGGCGCTCGAGTTCAGGCAGACGCTTCAACTTTTCTGCAGCAAGCTGCGGGCCGACAAATAGGGAAACCATCGGCGAGGGCGCCTCGCCGGCCAAGGCCTGCTCTTCGAGGGCCGCGAGCTCGGCGAGCCTTACAAGGCCGTGCGCGGCAATCAGCTTCGAAGCGAGTGGTTCGGGGAGAATAGCTGCATCGATCTTGCCAGCAAGCAGCGATGCCGCTGCCTGCGTATGCGGCTGGTATTCAATTACGGGTTTCACACCCCGCGTCTCGCAGAGCCGGCGAAACTGGATGTCGTTCGGGCTGCCACGAAACGGCAGTGCAACTTTTTTGCCGGTAAGTTGCGGCAGCGCCGGCTGGCCAGAAGATTTGAGGCCCGGTCGCAGAACAATGCTCGCGGTACCCCACACCGGCGTACGCCACAGCTTTACACCTTTGCCAGCCTGCATGGCGCCGAGCGTTGTACCGGTGAAAAGCAAATCGGTTTCACCACGCAAAAATTCGGCCACCGCGAGCGCGTGGTCGCTGAAGGGTTTAAGGCGAATCTTTTCGCCCGCGAGCGGCGATTCGGCGGCGAGACGCAGAGGAATTGCGGCGAGCGCTTCGGGGTGCGCAATCACCAGTTCGCGCGTCGCCCCCGGACGCGAGCAGTCGGTAATGAGAACGAGGCAGGCGACACTGAGTGCGCGCGCTAAATGAATCCCGCGCAATTTCACAACAGCCGGCATATTCAAAACGTCACCCCTGCGGCAATGCGCGCCTGGTGCATTACCGCACCGCTCACAAAAACGGGAGTATAACCGAACACAAATCTGTCGATGAGCAGTATGCGGCTGTCTGGCCTATAAACCAAATTTGCCGTAAACGCGGGCAGTCCGCCGCCATTCTGCGAAAAATACTGCATCCCCGCTCCAAGCTCCGCACCGACGTTTTGGGCCATGAAATAGCCCAAGATCCCCTGCGCTTCGAGAACCGGAAAGAGCTCATTTGTCTCGTTGCGCAGCATCGTGAAACCGATGTTTGGCCGGGCATAGAAATTCTCTCCCAGTGCAAAGCGCGGCGTGTAGCTGATGAAGGTGAAAAAACTTTTGCGCGTGTCTTGCACCGCCAGCACCGGCCCGATCGAAAACGCGAGCCATTCGGCTGCTTTTTGCTGAGCCAAAGCGGGGCGAGTGAGGCTGAGCGAAAGAGCGGCAACGAGAGTCAGTGGTAGACGGATTTTAAGTTTGGCCATCGCGGGCAGCTAAGCCCACGATGGCGTGGTGGGTCAATGGAAAAACGTGCTACCAATTCAGACTGCCGTCGGTGTTGATGGAAGAGAGGTAGAAGGAGTCTACACCGCCGACGGTAGTGTACCCCCCACCCACATAGACAGTGGACCCGCTGGTAACCAGTGAGTTTACGGAGTTACTTGCATCCGGATTCCAAGATTGAAGCAATCCCGCGGTATCAATCGCCGCGACCCGGTTTCGAGCGGTGCCGCCGATTGTCGTGAAGGTGCCACCAGCATAGATCGTTGAACCGCTCACGGCGATGGCAAGAATACCACCCGCACCTGCATCGGGATTCCAGGATAGAAGAACCCCAGCGGTATCGACGGCCGCGAGGCGATTGCGGGCCGTGCCGCCGATCGTGTTGAAGCTGCCGCCCATGTAAATTGTTGAACCACTGATAGCGATAGCACTGGCCGCGCCGTTAGCATCCGGATTCCACGCTTGGAGTACGCCCGCCGTATCGACAGCGGCCAGACGGTTCCGCGCTGTGGCTCCAATTGTTGTGAAAGACCCGCCCAAATAGATCGTTGAACCGCTGCTCGCGAGGGTACTCACATTGTTGTTTGCATCGGGATTCCAAGCCTGCAGGGCACCAGCGGTATCGATCGCCGCAAGACGGTTGCGTGCTGTGGCGCTGACTGT
>JAEUSA010000084.1 GCA_016788945.1 Leptospiraceae bacterium | reverse complement strand
AAGCGCAATTATTTCAGACCGCGGATTTTCCACGCGAATCTCTATGTTTCACTTGAGTCGGTTCCGGAAAAAACCGCCCCGGCTGCAGACTCGGCGAATCGCTCGCAAAACTGCCTGCCTGCAGCCTTATGCGGTTTCTATTTCCGAAGGGACTTACGAAATGGCTATCGAGCAGCCGGCGGCGTTGAGAGGCCTTCGCTTCTACAAATATAGCTCCGACAAATTCTTCGTCAGGTATTGAAAGGCGTCTTCGGGGTCGTTGGAAAAATGCACGTATTTGATATCCTCATACTTGATCATGCGCCAGCGCGCCATTGCTTCGAAATTGATGACTTCATCCCAATATTCTTTGCCGAACACGATAATCGGCAGCCTCTTCTGTACCTTACGCGTCTGCACCAAGGTCAGCACTTCGAATAGTTCGTCGAGCGTGCCATAACCTCCGGGGAAAATGACCAGGGCTTTGGCCAGATTCATCAGCCAGAACTTGCGCATGAAAAAGTAGTGGAACTCGAAGTTCAGAGTCTGCGTGATGTAAGGGTTCGGTTCTTGCTCGAATGGCAGGGAAATATTCATACCCACTGACAATCCGCGCGCATGCGACGCACCGCGGTTCGCCGCTTCCATGATGCCGGGGCCGCCGCCCGAACAAATGAGAAAGCGCCGTGCATCAGCGGGCAATGCCTTCGACCATTGCGTCAATTTGTACGCGAGGCGCACCGCATCTTTATAATAACGCAAGCGCAGGTTGAAGTGGCGCTCTTCAATCTCATTCCATTCGCCTGCCTGTTCAAGGCGCTTGCGCTCGGCTTTTGCCTGGTGCGGAGCCGACAGGCGGGCAGAGCCGAAAAATACTATGGTATCCTTGACGCGCAGCTTGTCAAAGTGTGTGAGGGGCATCAGGTATTCAGAAAGCATGCGTAGCTGGCGCGCTTCAAAAGAGGTCATGAATTCAGGATCTTCATACGCTTTGAAGAGGGCACGCTTCTTGGTCATATGCTGTTTTATCGGCATTTTTTTGCCCGCGGGATCACCAAATACGCTGCTCGCCGGCACGCGGCCGAACCGCTCGATTGAGCGCTGGAAACCGCTGCCCGGCGAGATCGATATCATGCTGCTGAGAAACCAGCCGCGGCATATCATTGAGGCTACCGGGGCTGCCGGCATGCTTTTGGGTGAAAGTGAAGTCGAACTGCGCCGTCGCTTCGGTGAGCCTGCGTACCGCAATCATGCTTCGCCCGAAACGCTTTATTACACAGAAGAGAGATTCAGCGCTAACTTTGTGCTCAAGAACGGTCGAATCGTCGAGATTGGCCTTGAAGTCGAAAAGCACAAGGCAGACTCACTACAATGGTTTACCGCACTTGGCCTGAGAGAAGCTGATCTGTCAGGCCACAGCGCTGAGACTGCGGCAGGCATGTTGGCACGCTTTTATGGCACGGCGCGCGTGGTGCGGTTGCATGATATGGTGGATGTCGTAAGCCGCGGAATCCGGTTCCGGTTTCGCGGCAAAACCCTCATTATGGTACAGGTTTATGTAGTCGAACCGCGCGAGCTGTGATTCTGCTTGATCACGCACAGCGCTCTTCGCGCTGGTAATCGTGCATTCTCTCGCCGATACGGAAACGATACCGCTAACCGATCGTGAGTTTGCCGAGTTTCAGCGCCTGATCTATGATCTTGCTGGCATTCACATGACCGATGCGAAGAAGGCACTTATTTCCGGCCGGTTGATGAAGCGTCTGCGGCACTATGCATTGCGCTCTTTTTCGGCCTACCTTGCCATCGTCACCGACAGCGCGAATGTTGAAGAGCGGCAGACGATGGTCAATCTGCTGACGACGAACGAAACCTATTTTTTCCGCGAACCGAAGCATTTCGACTGGCTGCGCGAGCGGCTGATAAAAAGAAGCCGCGCCGAACGCTTTCGTCTGTGGAGTGCAGCCTGCTCGTCGGGGCAAGAGGTCTATTCACTCGCGATGGTGATCGCTGATGAAATCGGTAATGCCCCGTGGGAAATCTATGCGTCGGATATCAGCGAAAAGATGCTGACCAAGGCAGTCTCTGCCAGCTATGATATCGAACAGGCCGAACAAATACCTGAAGCGTATCTAAAGCGGTTTTGTCTGCGCGGCATTCGGGGTGCTGCGGGCAGCTTTTGTATTCAGCCCGAGTTGCTCCAGCACATACATTTTTACCGCATAAACCTTGTTGAAATGCTGCCCGAAGATTTCGGAAAATTTGATGTAATTTTTCTGCGCAATGTGATGATTTATTTTGACCGCGACACAAGGCGCCGCGTGACCGAATCACTGCTGAATTTTCTAAAACCCGAGGGCAACCTCGTAATCGGTCATGCAGAAAGCCTGTTGGGTATTACCGATCGTCTGCAGGCGGTAAGGCCCACGATCTATATGAAGAAGAATGAGACAGTCTGAATTCGCATCGGGGTTGCACGAAATTTATCTGCAACCGGGAGAATATTTCTGGGGCAATGAGACACACAGGCTCAAGACTCTGTTAGGGTCATGCGTCGCTATTTGTGTCTGGCACCCGCGGCTCAAGATTGGTGGCATGAGCCATTGCCTGCTGCCGACGCGCGGCGCAGAGGCACCCGCGGGTGAACTCAGCGGGCGCTACGTCGACGAATGTTTCGGTATTTTTTTCCGTGAGATGGCGCGCGCAATGACCTTGAAGCGCGATTACGTGGTGAAAGTTTTCGGCGGCGGCAACATGTTCGAGTTCACCGACAAAACGGGTGTTACCGTCGGTGAGCGCAACCTGCAGATGATCAGGCAGATTCTGGCGCGCGAGGGTATGCAGATCAGTGCAGAGCACGTCGGTGGCAAAGGACATCGAAATGTCATTTTCGAACTATGGAGCGGCGATTGCTGGGTCAGGCACGCCGAATTGCCCTGACCGATCGGCTGATTGCCATAGGCGCTTCGGCCGGCGGGCCGCAGGCGATTGAATTTGTGCTGCGGAATCTGCCGGCGGTGATGCCACCGATTGTGATTGTGCAGCACATGCCCGAAGTATTCACTCTTGCATTCGCGCGCCGGCTCGACGAGCTGTGCACGCTGACGGTGCGCGAGGCGGCGCAAGGCGATTTGCTGAAGCCGGGGCTCGTCCTGATTGCGCCCGGTGGCAAGCATCTCATATTGCGGCGCCTCGCGACAGATTTTGTTGTCCAGCTCGATGATAATCCGCCTTACAACCGCCATCGCCCTTCCGTCGATGTGTTGTTTCGCTCCGTCATCGCCTGCGGTGTCGCTTCGGCGCTTGGTCTTGTTTTGACGGGTATGGGCAATGACGGTGCGCAGGGGCTCTGCGAGATGCGTGAGCATGGCTTTGCCACATTGGCGCAAGATGAAGGCAGCTCGATGGTGTGGGGCATGCCGCGCGCGGCAAAACTGGCGGGTGCAGTCGATGAGAGAGATATCTTAAGTCTCGAAAGTATTCCATCCGCATTGCAGCGTTTTGCACTGCAAAAAAAATAAGCAATGCAGATTGTATTTTCGCAATTCTTTGTCAGCCCTGGTTTTTCTGTTTACACGATCATGCCTACATTTACCTTAAATTTATCGACCTCATTGCGGGGGTCAAACGTCTAATAACTGCAGGGTTTACCCTGCCAAAAGGAGAAAAAATGAGGAAATTAACTCTCGTATATGTTGCTGCATTCGCCGCTGTGCTGGCGATACCGGGTTCGGTAATGGCAACTGCCATCGAAGCAAAGGCAGGTGTTTCAACCGTTCAGGCTGGTAACAGCAAGGCTGCAGTTGATGCGGCGGTAGGCCTTGAATTCAAACTCGAGCGCTTCTTTTCAATCATGCCCGAAGTCAATTTTCAGGCACTGGGTTTTGATACAGGTAGCTACTCAACAACTGTAAACGGGATTACGTCTACAGTAACAACCTCACGTACCTATTACACATTTATCCCGTTGGCGAACCTTCGCTTCAACATCCCGATGGGCAGCGAAGATACTCCGCTGGTACAACCATATATTACTGCAGGTCTGGGCTTCGGTTATTCACTTTATAACCAGAAAAACCCTGATGCAAATGATAAGGCAACCGGCTTTATGTACCAAGGTATGGTAGGAGCGAAGTTCAACATGGGCATGATCGCCGATGGTTCAGCTTCTGCGACCAACCTGTTGGTTGAAGTCGGCTACCGTGGTGGCCAACTCGAGTCAGGCGGTGCAAAAGCCGACTGGAACGGTGTTGTGATTCGTGCTGGTGTAAACTACGGTTTCTAAGCACCACTGCAATTGACGAAAAAAACGGGCGAAAGCCCGTTTTTTTTTGCCTGCGTGTTCATAAAAAGACTCGACGGCCGCGATAGTTAGCGCGGTATATTGCCATGTTTGTATCTGCAAAGTTATTGCGCACGGCTATCGCCGCGCTGATATTTTATCCATCTACCCTGATTTTTGCCGAAGTGACGCTCAAATATGCGACGCTCGCCCCTGAAAACACCGTGTGGGCGAAGACGATCAAAAAGTGCGTCGACGAAATCGCCGAAAAAACCAAGGGTGAAGTTCAGATCAAGGTTTTTTACGGTGGCATCGCAGGCGACGAACCTTCGGTGATGCGCAAGTTGCGCACCGGAACGATCGATATCGCATCATTTACCGGTCAGACGCTGGGTTCGGTGGTGACCGAATCGCGGCTGCTCGAGTTGCCGTACTTTTTCGAGAATGCCAAACAGATCGATGCAGTCGTCGCCAAGTTATATCCCGAACTCGCGAAGAAATTTCTCGCGCAGGGCCTTGTGCTTGCGGGCTGGGGCGAAAACGGTTTTGTTTACTTGATGAGCAAGAATAAACCGATCACGAAGTATGCCGACATGCAGGGTGTAAAAATCTGGGCGCCGAAAGGTGATCCGCTGGTGCGTGCGATGCTCGCTGAGTATGGCCTGGTACCGGTCTATCTCGGTTTTGAAGCGGTATTGCCACAACTGAAAACGGGGGGCATCGATGCGTTTTATGCCCCGCCATATGGAGCGATCGGCCTGCAATGGTTTCGTGAGGCAAAATACATTACCAACAGCCGTCTCGCCAATGCCGCAGGCGGTACGTTGCTCGCCAAATCGGCTTACGACAAGCTGACAGATTCGCAGAAGCAGATCGTGCACATGACGCTTGAAAAATATGCGTATCAGCTGACCGTCGAGCTGCGGCGTGAAAACGAAAAGGCAATGCAGATTCTGTTGAACAAAGGCATTCAAAAGGTCGAACCCAACCCAGAAGAACTCGCGGGGCTCAAAGCGACGGCGGTAAAGGTGCAAGATAAACTCGTCGGCGAACTCTATTCGCGCGAACTGTTGCAACTCGCCCGCAAGGCCCGCGACGGAGCAAAATAATGGCCACCAAAAAGAAAGCAAAACGGCCGGTGAAAAAGAAGACGGCAAAGCCTAAGGCCAAAAAGAAAGCATCGGCGACGCGCGCAAGGCAGGTAAAAACAACGGCAAAGTCGACGCCGCGCAGCAGCACAGCGCATGCGTACAGTGCTGGCCGCGACGACAGTCTGCCACCGCAATTGTGGCGGCGTTCACACTATAAGACGCTCAAAGAATTCTGGCCATTCTACCTGCACGAGCACTCCTTCGGCCTCAATCGCGTACTGCATTTTATCGGTTCGACATTAGGCCTCGTCATCGCGGCGATTGCGATTGGTACGCGCAAATACTGGTTGTTGATACCTGCCATGGTGTGCGGCTACGCTTTTGCCTGGGTAGGCCACTTCTTTATTGAGAAGAATCGTCCGGCAACGTTTAAATATCCGCTCAAGTCGTTCATTTCTGATTGGCGCATGTGGTACTGCATACTGAGCGCGCAGATCGGCAAAGAAATGAAGCGCTACGGCATCAGCAGCAAATAGCTGTTGGCACGGGTTTTGCTGATCTTTTTCAGCAATGCTCGAACTCAAGTACGGCAAAAGGCGAGTAGTTAAATATCGCGGCGCGAAGACCGTCATCGGCGGTCTTACGCCCAAAGACAAAATCGACATTCTGATGTATGTCAGCAAAGAGCTGTCGACAATCGACGACCGTGCGCTGCTATTCAACCGCGTCATAGAACTCTGCTCTGAAATTTTTGAAGCCGATAACGTCACGCTGCGTATCTGGGAAGATGGATTGCTCAAGCCGGCAGCATTTTTGCGGCAGACCGAACCTGAACGCCGAGCGCTCGCGAGCGGTGAGGGCTTCTCCGGTTCGATCTATGAAAACCAGCAATCGCGTTTGATACACGATTTGTCGCAATATCCCGAATATCTCGACCCGGGTGAAAAAACGTTGTGTGTGATCTGTGCTCCGATCACGGTGCGCGAAGACAGGTTAGGTACCATCGCCGTCGAAAAAAACACTTCGCATTTCTACAAAAAAGACGATCTCGAAATTCTTGAAGCCATGGCGGCGCAGATCGCGATTGCGACGCTTTCAGCGCGCCTGATTACCGGCATGCGCACGGCGCAAAAAGCACAGGAGAGACTCAATACGCAGCTGCAGTTTGACCTGCGTATCGGCCGCACTGTTCAGTCGCAAATCATTCACTCGACGATACCCGCATTTAAGGCAATCGATTTTCGTGCGGCGTACGAGCCAATGGTTGAAGTCAGCGGCGATTATTTTGATTATTTTCGCTCTCACGAATCGCTGACCATCATTCTTGCCGATGTGTCGGGGCACGGGGTTCCCGCCGCGCTCATTACCATGGCGCTGCATTATCATTTCCGATTGCTGTCGGCTCAAGGGCTGAGTTTACTTGAACTTCTCGCGCAACTCAGCGAGCACATGAAACCAATTCTGCCTTCGGGTATTTATTTCACAGCACAGCTTGTGCGGATTCATGCCGATTATAGTTTTACTTTCGTCAACGCGGGGCATCCTAAGATGCTGCATTATTCTGCGCACCGCAATGAACTGCTCGACCAGTATGATACGCCGGGTTATCCGCTTGGTATTGCCTCGTTTGATGTACGCGAATACAGTGAGATCAGCGGCAAACTGCGCCCCGGCGAGACCCTCGTCATGCTTACCGACGGTTTTGCAGAACAACATAACGCAGCACAGGAGCAGGCGGGTGCCGAGCGCGTGATCAGCTGGATGTCGGCTGCGTTGGCAAACCCGGCTGCGGCGATTGACGCCTTTTTGCAAAGCTTCAAGCTACACCGCGGTGACCGACCAAATGAAGATGACCTCACGGTGCTGACACTGCATTACAACCTGCGCCACCTCGAGGCCGAAACGCAAGTGCACCAGAGCCGGCAAAAACTAAAAGCCGGTGACTTTCCGGGGGCGCGTAAGGCTGCACTCGGGGCGCTCGAGTTGCGTGAACAGCATCAGGATGCCCTGATTATTGTCGGTAAGCTGGCGCTGTTAGAGCGCGACTATGCAACTGCTGCACGTTATCTGTCGCGCGCCTGCTCGCTCGACGACCACGTCGAAGCGTCGATTTTGCTCTTGGCAGGGCATGCGGCGCACAAAGCCGGCGATATTTCGTCGGCCAAACGGTTTCTCAAGCTGTTGCTCGCCGATGAACCGCAGAATCTCAAGGCGGCGCTTTTGCTGATCCGTTGCTATGCGCGTACGGGGGAGCTGCATAAAGCGGCGCGTACGCTCAATGCTGCGATGAAGTATGCACCGCAAAATGAAAAATTGCAGCAAGTTGCGGATTTTCTGAGCAAACGCGGTGCTGCTCAGATTACCCTCAGCTGAAAAATTCAAAAAACGCTCGATCACGTCTTGCGGCGTTTATTATCGCCTTATGGAAATTGCATACTACTTCAAAAACCTGCCGCCGACTGACGCGATCAAAGCGTACGCAACCAAAAAAATCGATAAGCTGAAAGAACGCCTGCATCACATCGAAGGCATCGATGTGCGTTTTTCCCTCGAAAGACAAAATCAGTTTTTCGAAATCACGGTGCATGGCGACGCCACAGTCTTTCATCTCAAGAAGAGCGACAAAGATCTCTACGCGGCCATCGACAACGCGCTCGATGTACTCAACAATCAGATAGACAAATACAGGAAAAAATTTGAAGAAAAAACCTCTGAAGCGCGTGAAAAATTTCTACCCAAGACAGACGAACGCAATTACGAAGACGAGACCGAAATTGTCGTACGCGATGCTGAAATTAAGCCGATGGATGATCTGGAAGCGATTATGCAGCTGCGTTCGAAGAAATTTCTTTTCCTGATGTACCACCACGCAGACTCAAAACGCTACGGCTTGGTCACTGCGCGTAACGACGGCAATTACAGCATCGTGATGCCTGGCGGCGGCGGTTTCGTCGAAACCGTATCGCGCCTGCAAGATGGCAAACTCGAGAAACTGGCAGAGGCTGTTTATCCTGTTTCTAAACTGACGGTTGCTGAAGCACTTGACTTGCTTGACGAAGCAAATCTACAGTATCTGGCATTCGTCAATGAAGATACCGGCCGACTCAATGTGATCTTCCATTCACAGGGCGGCGGCATCATGATTAAGAGGCCCGCTGTCTGAAAGCGGTTAAGGTCCGCGAGTTATTAAAAGATGCGGATCGCCTGAAGATCCGCCTCATCAATGAAGACGCCGATCTCGATCGCGAGCTGCGCGAGATCGACGTCAATCGGCCGGGCCTCGCACTCAACGGTTTTTTCGAGCATTTCGCACACGATCGCCTGCAGGTTTTTGGTCAAGGCGAACATGCTTATGTCAGCAGCATTGCCCCCGAAAAACTGCAAGAGCCACTCGCAAGGTATTTTAATTATCCGATCTCGGGCATCGCGTTTACGCACGATAATAATCCCCCCGAACAATTTCTCGACTTTGCGGTAAAAAACCGCACACCAGTGTTCGTC
Organism: Leptospiraceae bacterium; assembly: GCA_016788945.1. Lineage (GTDB taxonomy): Bacteria > Spirochaetota > Leptospiria > Turneriellales > Turneriellaceae > Turneriella. Next base: position 6,502 of record JAEUSA010000084.1, on the reverse strand, counting down.
AGCTCGCACGGCACGAGTAAATTCATCAACGTCTTCACCGATTTTCTCGATGCCGCGCTGGCACCGCAGACTCTGCTGCACGGTACTTTGGTCGAAGTGTCGGGGGTGGGTATTCTCATACAAGGAAAGAGCGGCGTCGGTAAAAGTGAAACCGCTCTTGAACTGGTGCAACGGGGTCACCGGCTCGTCGCCGACGATGCGGTTCGCATCATTTGCCGCGACGGCGCGCGCCTTTATGGTTTTGTTTCGCAGACGATCGAGCACCACCTCGAGATACGGGGGCTCGGCATCATCAATATCAGCGATTTGTTCGGTGCGGGCGCCGTGCGCGCTTCAAAGCGCATCGATCTCATCGTACATCTCGAAGATTGGGATGACAAAAAAGAATACGACCGCCTTGGTCTTGAAGATATGTTCGAAGAAATCCTCGGTGTCGAAATTGCCGTGATGACGATTCCCGTGCGACCGGGTCGTAACGTGCCGGTGCTGCTTGAAACTGCGGCAAAGAATTTTAACCTTAAATCACGCGGCCACAACGCGGCGAAAAAATTTCAGGAAAGGCTTGCGCGTATGATACGCGATGCCGCAGAGAGTTAATATGGTGTCACGAACTGCAACGATACACAATGAATCGGGGGTGCACGCCCGACCTGCCGCGGTATTCGTGAAGATGGCCAACCGTTTTCCGTGCGAGATATTTGTCGAGAAAGACGGGCAGCGTATTAATGGTAAAAGTATCATGGGGCTCATGATGCTGGCACTCACGCGTGACACGCGCATTATGGTCATCGCCGAAGGGGAAAAAGAAGAAGAGGCGGTGGCGGCGCTGTGCAAACTTGTCGAAAACAGTTTTGTCGAGCCGTAACCACACAGGGTGCGTAGCACTCAGGGTCGTTACGGCAATGGAAAATCGGGATGCCGGGGACGCATAGCCAGTTTTTGTCCCTCAAATTCATAAATAGATCTTTTACCGTAATAGTCTGACGCGAGTTCTTCGTTATGGCAGTCGGCGTTTGCCGCATTGCCGCGTATTGACCAAGCGAGATCAATCTGTTGCCTGAGAGATGCAATTTCTGCGGGGTCAGATGACATCTTCTGGTCGGGGCCCGGCAATGATTTATCGAGTGTGAAATGTTTTTCAATTATCTGCGCGCCCACGGCGACGGCGGCAAATGCTGCGGATGTACCCTCGCTATGGTCAGAGAAACCCAAGGGCACATCGGATGCCTGCGGAATGAGGTCTGCTATCTGAGCGATGCGCGAAATATTCGCCTTGTTGTTCAGCGTGGGGTAGAGCGATACGCAGTGCATGAGTGCATAACCGCCGGCCGCGCTTTGCTCTAAAACCCGAATCGCGGCCGTGACCTCGTTGTGAGACGCGGCTCCCGTCGAGACGATGAGCGGTTTACCGGTTTGCGCCGCCGCTTCGACGAGCTGCCAGTTATTCACATCCCCCGACGCGATTTTGAACGCGGGCACGCCTAACGAGTCAAGGTTAGAGACCCAGTCAGGTGTGAGCGGCGTAGAAAAAAAAGCCATGCCCAGACTAACGGTATGGTCACGCAATCTAAGATGGAAATCCGCATCGAGTTCAAGCCCCGCAAAGATGTCATACAGCGCATGGACATTATCGAAGCGACGGTTGATAAAATATTTTGTTGTGTACGATTGCAGTTTGACGGCGTCGACACCTGCTTTTTGGGCCGCGTCAGCCATGCGTCGCGCCAGATCGATATCGCGGTTATGGTTTAGGCCGAACTCCGCGATGAGAAAAGGTTTTTCCGAGCGGGATATCAGGCGGTCACGGGGGTTTGCCGCGCTTTTGCGGAGAATCACTGTTCGACACGCCTTCGGCTGCTCAACGTTTCTTCGAACGGCCGCGCAAGCCTTTGAGAAATTTGATCGGGTTCACGTTTGAACCATTTTTAGAAATTTCAAAATGTAGGTGAGGTCCGAATGAGTAACCGGTATCGCCCGTGCGGCCGAGAACCTGACCGCGACGCACCCTTTGCCCGACAGCCACGTGGCGCCGGCTTAAATGTGCGTAGAGGGTTTTGTAGGTGTCATCGTGCTGTACAATGATGGCATTGCCGTAACCGCCCAGCCAGCCTGAATAGGTGACCGTGCCCGATTTGGCGGCCCGCACGGGTACGTAGAATGCCTTGAGATCGAGACCCTTGTGGAACGCCGCGCGCGGCCAGCTGCGCCAGCCATAACCTGAAGTGACGACGCGGCTTGAGACCGGTATCAGCCAGCCTTCTGCGCGCATGATCGGTTTTGCACCGGGTAAAAATATTTCTTCACCGACATCGAGCAGGTCAACGTTGACGTGCTCGTTTTCAGTCATAAACTTGTCGAGGGTAACTTTGTGCGCCTGCAGAATATTCGCGAGGCGTTCGTTTTTCTTCACGATGTAATAAAAGCCATCACGCGTCGGTATAGAGAGTGTCTGACCTACGGAGACATCTTGAAACTCGCCGAGGCGACTTGAACCGCTGATTGACTCGGGTTTGACCTTGTATTTTTTGGCAATGGATTGCAGGGTGTCGCCGGGTTTAACTTTGTATTTCAGCTTCTGCACCTTGTTGGCTTCTTGCATCGCCTGCTTGCTTTCGGCGCTGCGCTCTTCGATAACACCCATCAACTGGTTTTTGATTTTTTCGTCTTCTTCGAATTGCGCGACTTCACCGGTAATATCGGCAGCGTCGGTAATGACCTTGCCCGATTCGAGACGACCCACACCACCGACGCCTGTTTTTGTTTCAGCAAACGCCATCTTTACAGCGTTCTGGCGCTTTTTCCACAAGGTCAGACTAGCCGAAACCGAAACGCAGACTACTGCGAGCCCGAGCCAGATCAGTGCTTTGCGGTCAATCGTCAGTGCGCCGCTCTTGAGAGTGCCGCGGCGTTTGTAAAAGTATAAGAACTGGCCTTTGCCTTGGTAGGCAATCTCGGCGATGCCAAGGTTGACGCGCAAGCCCGTCAGTCGGGGTTTCTCGGCTATCACTGCCGCCGTAGCGGTTGCCGGTGTGGCGAGCGTAATGCGCGTGTCTTGTTCGCTTTTTTTCAGAACAAAAAAATCTTTGCGCGAATTCTTACGTGAAGATGCGTGGCGCATACTTTGCCTGTCATTTGATTTTCGACCTGTTGCAGGCAGTTTTTTAAGAGCTTTTTTTCGCGCCAAGATCGGGAACCGCCGTTTGATAGATTATTGAATGCCTTTTTTATCCAGTTCGCGTACAAGACCGTAGCTTTCTTCTACGATTTTGCGCGGGTCTTTTTTGTGTCCGCCGTGAATATTGACATTGCCTTTGAGCACCACACCGCGTGAAATACTGAGTACCGGCGTGATAATATCGCCGAGCATGCGGCCGGTTTCGGTCAGGCGAACCTCGTCTTTTGCTTCAATATCACCGATTAACGTGCCCGCGAGAATCACTTCACGCGCCGAAATATTCGTTTTGACTTTACCGGTTTCGCCAACCACCAGAGCTTCGTCGGTGCGGATGTCACCCTCAAACTTGCCGTCAACCCTCAGGCTGCCTGCAATGTAAAAACGGCCCTCGAATATCGAGCCTTCACCGATCACTGAGTTGGTCTGGTCGTACTTAGCCATGGTTCACCTGCGTAATAATATAGGTCAGACCATAAGGCAGAGGCGGGGCGAGAATCAAAAAAGGTGGATTAATCGCGTACTGTTATGTCTCCCTGAGATACACGAGGAGGATATCAAATTATGGCTCCAAGATGCCGAAAATGATGCAGTGAGACCACCTGTGTCGTTATTTGCCGGCCTCGTTTTGTCTGGTCTGTTAGCCAAGCCCGTTGCCGCGGCCGACCACCCCGATTTCGACGATTACCGCAAGGGCGGCAGCGTAATTCAGCCTTATTCCCGCAGTCAAGAGGCGGGTACTTATGGTGTGACCCTGCGCATGAACAACGGCAACGTACGTGCTCTCGGTGACGGGCAAATTTATAGCGCCGGCCGCATGCGCGGTTACGGGCGTTACGTGATTATCGATCACGGCGGTGGCTGGCATTCGTTATATTCAAACCTCGCGCGCATCGATGTCCATGCGGGGCAGCGTATTTCACGGGGCGCGACAATCGGCAGCGCCAAGCATAAAAGGCTTTTTTTGGTTGTATCCTACAGGGGCAATCCAATAAACCCCTCAGACGTTATGGGCCCGCGCGTCATTGCACGAAATTTTATGCACTATGGAACACAGGTGGTTGGCTGATCATGGCGTGGGAGCTCGTCAACGGCACGGTAGTTACTCCGCGTGATGTGCTAGAGCGCGGTTCGCTGACAATCGACAAGGCGCGCATCGCGCAGGTCTCTAAATCGTCGCGCAAATCTCAGGACGCGATGCAGATCGACGTCAACGGCATGCTGATTTTTCCCGGCCTCATCAACTGCCACGACCATCTGCTCGGTACGTACGTGCCGCGTGTTGGCGACCGTCGCCCTTACCTCAACTGGCTCGAATGGGACAACGACCTCAAGAGTTCGCCGGCCTATGCGGAGCGCCAGCAGATCGATTCGTCAGATCTCTACCTGCTTGGTGGTTACCGACACCTGCTGTGCGGTATCACCCGTGTGCAAGATCACATACCACATTTTGTGCGCGAAGCCTTCGCGAAGAATATGCCGATACGCATTATTTCCGATTTTGCCATGGCACACTCGGTGACGTCGTATGCTCTCAAATGGGGCGATGGCATCGAAGCAGAGCATGCAAAAGCAAAAGAGAAAAACATCCCGTTCATCACACATTGCTCAGAGGGGTTCGATGAAGAAACTCTGAAGAGCGTTGAAACGCTCGCAGCGAAAAAGGCGCTCAGCAAGCAGACAGTGCTCATTCACGGTATTGCATTCTCTGACAGTGATATTGAACTCTTGGCGCAGAACAAATGCAATGTGGTCTGGTGTCCGGTGTCGAATCTCTACATGTTCGAACAGACGGCACGTGTCAAAGAATTGATGGATGCCGGCGTCAATGTCTGCCTTGGCACAGATTCACCCATGTCGGGCAGTTTCAGTATTTTTGAAGAATTGCGCACAGCGCGCGAGTTTTACCGTTATGCCTATGGCCGCGACATCGACGACCGCGTTCTTGTCGATATGCTGACCGTCAATGCCGCGCGGGCGATGTGTCTGCCCGATGCAGGCGAGATCGCCGAAGGCAAAGCGGCCGACCTGCTACTGATCGATGGTAGCTCTGCAAATCCATGGGCTTCGCTCACGCACGCCGATTACGCCGATGTGATGCTGGTGATCGCCGACGGCCTGCCACGTTATGGCGACATCGCGTTCGCCCCGGTGTTTGAAGCGATGTCGATACCATACCAGAACATACTCGTTAAGGGTGCGCGCAAAATCATCGCCGGTGACGTGCTCGAGGTACAAAATCGTATACGCCGTGCAGTCAAATTCAAGAAAGAGCTCGATTTTCTACCTATTGAGGCCGCCTGATGCCGATAACACGCAATTATTCTGCAGGTTCGATCGTTTACTTTGCCGGTGATGTCGGTGAAGATATTTACGTCATGCAGAAAGGGCGTATCAGTTTGATCTCCACCTCACTCGATCAGAAAGACGACATCAAAGAAGATGTGCGTAAAGGTGAGTTTTTCGGGGTTAAATCATCGCTCGGGCGTTACCCGCGCGAAGAAACCGCGCAGGTGCTCGCTGATTCACAGGTATTGGTTTTTAAACTCACCGAATTCGAGCAGTTTGCGCAGAAGAACACGCGCATCGTTCTGCAAATGCTCAAGGTATTTTCTTCGCAGCTCAGGCGGGTGCACAAAGCTGTGCGCGAATTTTTAGGGGAGCACGGTGCTTCCGAGTCTTCGATGGAGCTCGTCGGTGTCGGTGAATATTACTACAAAGCGGGTAAAACCGATTATGCTCTCTATGCATTCAATGCGTACTTGAAAAGTTTTCCCGCGGGCCCACTGTCAGAACGTGTGCGCAAACTCGCGCAATCGCTGAAACAGGGTGCTCCTTTCCCTATGGATCTGCCCGATCTGCACGATGAGATGCAGCGCAATGAAGTTGCGCAGCGCACCGGGCAGATGATGAACCGCATCGACCAAGATCCGGTAGATGATTTTTCTGGCCACGCCGTTGCCGACACGCCCGGTGAACTTGACTTACCACCGTTGGACGCTCCGCATGAAATGGGCGACATGCCAGCGCCGGTCGGCGACTTCGATATGCCGATGCCCGATGATTTTCCCGACATGGCACCGCAGAAATCGGCGGCAGACCATTTTAACGAAGGCCTGAGCGCATTTGCGCAGCATCAGTTTGAGGCGGCGGCGAACGCTTACAAAGAAGCGTTGGCGCTCTCGGGGCCGCAAGAGCCGGCGATGCATGAAAAAATTCTCTACGAACTCGGGCGCTCACTCGCTAAGAAGGGTGATGCCAAGGGAGCCGTCGAAAAATTTTCCGAGCAGCTGCGCAGTTATGGCAGCGGCATCTATGCTAAAAAGACCA
>JAEUSA010000080.1 GCA_016788945.1 Leptospiraceae bacterium | reverse complement strand
CAGACCGGTATGACCTTTATGACAGATTTTACTGGGGCCGGTGCATTCAGCCGCAACACTTATGTGATCGGCTCAAATCTGCTGGCGTTTGATGTGTTCATCAACCTGCGCTTTTGATAGATCGCTTAGCCCTTTTTGAGTCTTCGCTTTTTCGATAGTTCGTCCAATTTCTTCAGCGCCGGATTTTCCACATCAAGCGCGCGAATCGGCTTTACGCCCGAGGGTAACCATGTCCGTAGGACAATGAGCGAAAAACAAGTACCTCGAAATCGTCGTGGTGCTGAAGGCCGCACGGGGCGCATGGCAAATCTTACCCTGAGGCTTTCTTGAGATTGATTCTATTATTCGCGCTCTTGGCGCTGCTGCCTTATCTCTCCGCGTGGGAAGGAAAAGTCTTCCGGGTAGACGGCCGCAAAGTCACGATCGCCTCGTCAAATACTGCCGGTTTGAAACCGGGCCGGCAATTATATGTAATGCGCGGAAAGCAAATTTTTGGCCACGGCCGTATCGATGCGTTTTACCACACAAAAGTTGAAATGACGCTACGTAGCGGCGCAGCGACCAAGGGTCTGGTCGTGACCGATTTGCGGCCGCAAGAAGAAAAAGATGGCAGGACGCTAAATATCTTGCGCGACCCTCGTTCGGGATACGAAATAGCCTTTCCTTCCGACTGGAAAACATTCAGTCCTCAGCCCGATAATACTTCACTTGTTCAGCTCTTATCAGCCGACGAAAACGCCAGTATTGTCATTAACCCATTCGACCGCTTCGGGCAGAACACGGCCGGAGATTATCTGCAGATGTATGCGAAGAGATCAGGACTGGGAGATCCCCTTCGCATTGGGGAGATAGATGAAGAAGCGCAAAGCTTCGGGGCGGAGTCTGGCCACGAAGGCATATACTTCTGGCACCAAAAGCCGACGATCATCAGTGTCTACCTCACTGCGAACAATGCCTACTTGATTCAATACCGGTATTTTAATCGCGGCCACAAGGATTTTTCACAAACAACAGAAGATGACGCATTCCGGATTCTCCGTTCTTTTCGCATAGGTAAGATAAAGACAAAATTAGAATCGGAATCAGCTGGTGAGGGCAAAGTAATTTCGCCATGACGTTAGGTATAAATTTCGGAGGTAAAATGAAAACGACAAGAACGAGCAAATTTCTCATTCTCTTTTTCGCGTCCGCAGGTATTTTCGGCTTGAGTGATAGAGAACTCGATCTGTTCCGCGCGGTCCTCGCTGGCAACCTTAGCAGTGTGCAAAACGCTTTAGCCGCAAAGGTCACGCCGAACATTAAAGAGCCCCAGATGTCGCGCACGCCTTTACATGCGGCGGCTCAACTGGGCCACATGGATATCGCTAAAGCGCTGATAGCCAAAAAGGCCGACCTCAACGCAAAAGATAATAGCGGCAATACGCCTTTGCATTATGCCGTAAGCAATGGGCGCCCTAACATGGTGGCTTTTCTCACGAAGTCAAAAGCAAATGTCAACGCAGCCAACAATCTTG
>JAEUSA010000058.1 GCA_016788945.1 Leptospiraceae bacterium | reverse complement strand
TCACCTATGGTGTTCCATTGCAGGCGCGCGGCATACATCAAGTTCGTATCGTCATTCAAACGCTCGCCTACACCGCGACCGGCAAAAACTCCAACAACATAATTGATATCTGCAGGGCTGTTGTCGAACAGGCGCCCCATCAGCTGACCTCCCTGCTGGCGGTCTATGGTAAATACGTCGTTGAGAATCGAACGGTTAACAAACTGCTGTGCACCGGATGATGATACACGTTCGTCATTATAGACCACTTTGCCACGACCCACGCGAAGCTGCAGCCAAGAAAACCGGTCAACGGTTATGTAAAAATCGCGCAGAATCGGCTGCGACCAATCGTACTGAAAATTGTACTTGAGCCATGATTTGTAAGCATGGCCAGACAGTTTAAAGCGCGCGCGGCGCACCATGAATGAATGCCCCTCGGCTTCCATGTCGTTCAAAGAACGCGGATCCGCATCAAACGGGTATGCATAACGGAACTGCAGGCGGTGCTGCATGGTACTGCTGAACTTTCCGTCGGTGGTTTCAAATTTAAGGCCCTTGCTACTATAACTGACATTGACCGGCGCGTCGCCGGGTTTGGCGGCAGGGGTATTTGGCTGTGCCACGGGTACAACCTGCGGTGTTTCGGCGGGTTTCGCCGGGGTAGTCTCGGCCACTGCCGGTTTGGTTAATGCCGGTTCTGCGGCGGCTTTTTTCTCACCAGCAGCGGGCACTTGCGCAAATAGACCCAAGTCTGCGAGGCCCAATAGACCGGCAAAGACCAGGGTGATTCGGTTTCTGTTCATTCGTCTTCTCCTCTGAAACTTTGCATTCCGCAAGCCGCCCGCCTTCGCGTTGAGTTTGTGAAATGTTCTTGAGGCCAACTATTCCGCAAAGACATTCTGTAAACTATTATTTCGCTAATTAACAAAGTGCAGAATTGACTAAATGGGGGCTGCGCGGCAAGTCGCGTGAGCTGTAACAACAGGCAATTTTTCTGTGAAAACAAATGCCCGGTTTCGCCGTGCAGGCGAAAAATCGTCGCGAATTCGCGCCAGAATGGTGCCCCGTGAAGCAAATTCGAAGAATTTGCGGAAGAATTCGCGACGATTAGGGCAGTTGAGTTCGCGGAAAAATTGCGCCAGCGACCTGCCGCGCAGCCCTAATGTGCGCAGCTTGCCTGCGCAATGGTCTCAAACCCTCAGGAGGTGGGCTTTGAGACCATTGCTAAAAGTAGAAGATGCAGCGCTATTTCTGCAGTAAAATGCACGTGGCAATGCCAAAGGCAAATACCTCTGTATGCACATGCGCAAATCCACTTTGTTCGGCTTCGTGGGCCAGATCGGCCGAGGTCACGAAGCGTGCCACTGACTGCGGTAAATAATCATAGGCCTGCCGGTCACGACTGATCATGCCGCCAATTACCGGCAGAATGCGCTGAAAATAGAGGTTAAAACCCCACGACACGAGTTTACGATCCATCGGCGTGAATTCGAGCACCGCGAATATGCCCCCGGGTTTGAGTATACGATACACCTCAGCAAAGGCCTTTGCGCGCTCCTGCACGTTGCGTATGCCGAAGGCAATCATCGCATGCGTGCACACTGCGGCCGAGAGTGGCAGTTCTTCGCCGTACGATTCGATCAGATAACTGCGCGTCACATTGTACTGCAGTTTGGTGCGTGCTCTGAGCAGCATTTCTTTAGAAGGATCAACCCCGAAAACGACCATCGCGCCGCGTTTGGCAGCTTCTTCCGAGAGGTCACCCGTACCACAGGCAAGGTCGAGCACGACGGATTTTTCACCGATCTGCATGAGGTCGATGGTTTTGCGACGCCAGCGGCGGTCGATACCGAGCGAGAGCATGCGGTTTAACAGGTCATAGGTCGGCGCAATGCGGTTGAACATACCGCGAACGGTCTCGCGCCTTTCCTGCGGGGTATGCGCGGTGGGCAGAATGTCTTTTCTGGATGGCACGGCTTAACCCGTCTGAATCAGAATGCGCCATGCGGCGTCATTCCCAATCACTTTGGTGAGGGACCGCATACACTTGCCGCTGCGTAGCAGCGGTAAGTGCATGCGGTTAACCTTATGGCAACGGTTGTCCCCCTGTGTCGGCAAAAAAACAGGGAATTCAGACCGGCTGAATGCCGAAAATATTAAGGGCCCTATGCAGACCACAAATAGATCACTTCCTTTCGTCTTTGTTTTCGCGATGACTTCGCTCTACAGTTCGATGACCTGCTTGAGACCAAGCAGTGTTCTCGCGCAATTACCCCCGGCCTCGGTGGCCGAAGTAAAAAAACCTGAGGCGATGGTCAAACTCGGCAATATTGCCCCGGCCCCGGCGCCTGAAAATACCGCGACCAAACCGGTGAATTTCAAAACCGCGGCGCTTGGCGGTAACTCAGTCATCGCCTTTCTGCATAAGTTACGCGAATACCAACTGTCGTGGGCGCAGTTTCCCGTTAAGCGGCCTGAGTTCATCAAAGGTATTTATCTCACCAATGCGACCGCGGTGAATACCAAGTCGCTCATGCACTTCGTCGACCGCAGCAAAAAGCATGGCATCAACGCGATGGTGATCGACGCACAGGGTAAACCACTGACGGCTGAACAAATGTCGTACATCAAGGCAGCAGGTATCTACCCAATCGCGCGCATTGTGGTCTTCGACCTCGGCCTGAAACTGCGTATCCCCGACCCCGGCCATATTGATAAAATTATGGCGGCCGTCGAACGCGCGGCCAAAACCGGCTTTCGCGAGGTACAGCTAGACTACATTCGCTATGCGGATGAGCCAAAGTTATTGCGCCTGCCACTCAAATTCAAATATGAACAGATTAGCTCGGTACTCTCCCGGGCACGAAAAGTCACCGATGCGCTCGGCGTAGAGCTTGGCGCCGATGTCTTCGGCCGCATCACGCTCAACGAACACGACCAAATCGGCCAGCGGCTGGAAATCTTCGGCCAATACGTGCATAACCTCTACCCCATGGTATATCCATCGCACTATTATGGCGACCCGGAAAAGATCGCAAACCCTTATGGCACTGTGAAAGAGGGTGTAGAGAATTCAAAAGAGCGAATTCCCAAAACACGTATAATTCCTTGGATTCAAGGTTTCGGCATGAAAATCAAAGAATCGGGACTCACATTGCCACAGTATGTATTGAAGCAGTTTTTCGCCGTCGACGATGCCAACGGCGACGGATACGTTGTCTGGAATGCTCGAAACGACTATTCGGCAACCTGGAAGGCGATGGAAGAATATGAGCGCCGCGCGCCCGAACGCAAGAAAGCAAAGGCGCTGAAGGTGGCGCAGGCAGCGCAGACCAAAACCAAACCATAGAGCGGTCGGCCGGTTCAATGCAAAATGCCGGCACACTCTACTCTGTCGCAGTGCCGATCGGCAACAGCGCCGACCTGAGCGACCGCGCGAAACAAATTCTCTCATCCGCCGATTTTATCGCCTGCGAAGATACGCGCAAGGCAACAGACCTATTTCGCCGCAGCGGCATCACCCCGCGCGGCCGACTGCTTGTGCATAACCCGTTCAGCGAAGCGAAGAGCGCCGAAGGATTAATTCAACTGCTGAAGCAGGGCCAGACCGGCGCGCTGATCTCTGACGCGGGCACGCCACGTTTATCCGACCCGGGCGCGCGCATACTGCGGCTGTGTTATGAGAACCACATCCGTTCGATTCCCGTGCCGGGACCTTCGGCGCTCACCGCGTTGGTGAGCATCACGCCGTTCTCGGTAGATCCGCTGCTATTTCTCGGTTTTCTGTCTCCCAAATCGGGGCGGCGCCAGAATGAACTTAAAAAGTACGCCGGCTTTGAAGGCGCGATATCCTGTTATGAATCGGTGCACCGCATCGAAAAATGCCTCGGTGATATTGCACTCATTTTCCCCGGCGCAGAAATTCTCATCGGGCGCGAAATGACCAAAACGCATGAAGAGTTCTTCTACGGTAAGGTTGAAGACGCTGTACTTTGGGCGAAAGGCAAACAAGGCGAATTTGCGTTGATTTTTAAGGTCCCCTGAGCTTGTTTTGGCAGCGTGATGGCCTTTACCCGGCGGCCAGTTCTGATTGACACCGCGTAGAGATTATGTCACATTAGGCTATGTCCGAAGTTGAGGTCATCAGCCTGCTGAGAGACGCCATCTGGCTTACCGTCAAACTCAGCGCCCCCGCGTTGCTCGTTTCGCTGATCGTGGGCCTCGTGATCAGCATCATACAGACGACAACCAGCATTCAGGAACAGACGCTGACATTCGTGCCAAAGCTGCTCGCCGTACTCGTCGTGTCACTGATCTTCGCGTCGTGGATGATTCATAGCATGACCGATTATACCCGCGAGCTTATGCGCATTATCGGTAAACACTAAACCTTGTTTTTTTGTTTTTGCAGGTCACGGCCTGCAAAAACAAAAAAACAAGATGGAGATTATCGGAGAACAGTTTCAACTTTTTACTCTGGTGTTCGCACGCTTTTTGGCGCTGTTTTCCGTGGCGCCCGGCTACTCGGGTGATTCGTTGCCATTTTTCTCGCGTTTCGCGTTATCTTTCATTTCTGCGGCAATCATCACGCCGGTTGCCGATATGCCCGCAAGCCTGAGCGAAGACCTCAAGCAGGCCTATCTGCTGATCGTTCTGGAACAGGCCGCGATCGGCATTTTTATCGGCATCGTCATGCAATTTCTCTTTGCCGCCTATCAGTTGGCCGGCGAATTTTTTTCGGTGCAGATGGGTTTTGGTATCAGCGAGGTACTCGACCCACTTTCGCAAATATCGTTACCCGTGATCGGCACGCTCAAAAACCTGATTGCCTTGTTCGTTTTTTTCGTCAGCGGAGCTCACACCTATCTCGTTCAGGCCCTGGCGTTTTCGATCGAGCGCGTGCCGCACCTTGGTTTTTCATTTCTCAAGCAGGGGGTAACGCAGAATCATCTGTTCAAATACTTTGCGCTGCTTTCAGGAGGCATGTTTATCTCGGCGCTCAAAATTGCGCTGCCGGTCATCGGTTGCCTGCTGCTCGTTTCAGTCACCTTGGCAATCTTGTCAAAAGCCGCACCGCAGATGAATATGCTGGTGTTAGGTTTTTCGGCTAAAATCGTGATCGGCTTCATGGTGCTCGCGATTCTCGCTCCGCTCATTGTACAGACCATGTTCGCTGAGATGGATAAATCGCTGCACACTCTCGATGCACTGATCAAGGCGTGGCGACAATAGCAGAACTGTTCAGAAACGCCAAGCGAGTACGATGACCTGCTGGTCATCGCGACGGTAGCTGTACATCTTCAGATGTTCGGGCAAATCGATAAAGAACAGCGTCAGACCGGCGGCGAGGCCAATGCCTGAACCATAACCTGCATAACGCAGAATATCGCTATAGTCTTTGCTGCTCGAATATGGTATAAGGCCGATTCCGCCACCCAACAGGCCGCCGCCAATCGCACCATACCAGCTGTATTTCAGCAAAAATTTACCTATCGCAAATTGCTCTACTTTGCCGCGTTCAAAAAAGGTGGTCAGAATGCCCGCCGCAGCCCCGGCCCCCGCGCCGATTCCGGCAAATGTATATACGGTATTGAGTGAATTGGTTTCGCTATTCTTGTCGTAGCCATAGAGCCCGACCATGCCACCGACAACACCGCCGCCTATGCCGCCCATGAAAGCAGAAATCAAGATATGTTCGCCGCGATCAAACGGGCGCAAATCTCTTTCTGTATAATCATCCATCAAACGCTTGTTGCTGAGCTGGTAGGTGCTTGGGTCGCGTTCGGGGGGCGCAGATTCTTCTTTGTCATCTGCCATTTTGATCGTCTGCTTTTTGCGTCCTTTGCCGTCAGCCTTCGGCTTGCCGTTGGCCTCTGGCACCTTCTCGGGCGGCTTTTCGCCCGCAGGTTCGGCAGGTGCCGCTGCAATATTCACAGTAGAAAAAAGCAGCAGAGAAAAAAACGCGACTGACAGGCGAAACCGGTAATTCTTAAAATGCATCATTATTCCCCGGACGTAATTTTGTAACGCAGCTTCTGGGTGAGGTGCACAACCATCGCAAACAAACCGGAGGCCACATACAATATGACGACACCGAAAGCGACAAAGTAAAGATTAAATCGGTAAATCAATAATCCCACAATGAGCACAAAACCAATCGCCCGCACGATCGTGAATTGCCTGCGGATTTTCGATTGCGGCTTGGTATACCGAATATTGCTGATCATAAGGAATGCGACGGTTACGAATATGATAATTGCGACAATTCGCGAGATATATTGTGTGTTATTATTGTAGAGCGGAATAAAAGCGATCAGCAGCCCCGCCACCGGCGAAGGCAGGCCCACAAATGACGAAGGGTCGTGTGCCACGTTAAACCGCGCCAGACGAAACGCCGCGCAGAGCGGGAAAATGACGGCAATGGCCATACCGATTGGGATATCCCACGGTGTCCCCAGAGTTGCCTTGCTGATGAATATTTCGTACAGGTAGAGCTTATACATCAGAAAACCGGGCGCGAGGCCGAAGGTGGTGAGGTCTGCCAGCGAATCTAATTGTTCGCCCAACTGGCTCTGCGACTTAAATAAGCGTGCAAGCGGGCCATCGAGGCCGTCGAAAACCGCAGCAATCATAATACACAGGCCCGCTGCAACGAAAAAGTGGAAGTTTTCGGCGTTCTGGCCGGTTGCCCGCGATGCAATCACGATCGAGAAGAACCCGAATGTCAGATTACCCATCGAAAACGCATTGGGTATAAAGGCACGCCACATTGTCTTGATGCAGTCGGGGCTTTCGTCCTGCTATGGCAAGGATTATTTTTACCGCGGTTCGGCTATGACTGCGGAAACGGTTTTACAGGCTGAATCTGATCTTGTCCTGTGCCCATCTGTGCTGCTTGAAGAGCTTGGTAAACTGGAAAAAGAGCAGCTGCTAAGGGTGGCAGAAGTCTGGGGGCTCGTCAAGCCGCCCGGGGATAAGCGGGCACTGATTCAGCTCTTATCCAAAACCTTCGTCGACCCCTATTTTCTAAAAACCGTACTGGAAAAACTCACCCCCTTGCAGGTGAAAATCTACGCGGTTATACTCAACAATAAGCAAATTCTGACGCTCGGGGAGATCAGCCGCAAAATTCAGCTGCAGCCGATCAATGTCGAAAAAGAACTCGCGGTCTTAAAGCACATCATGCTGCTTTATCAGAAAAAAAATCGCGAGCGCATCACGCACAACCTCGACAAATACATACCGTTCGACGAATTCCGCAAGACCGTTTCAACCGACGGCAACCCGCGCGGTGAAAAATTTCAGATCAGCATACGGCGCGAAGTCGAACAACTTCCGCTCGAAAACTATGATGCAAAATATTTGGCGATTTTAGGCGGCAAAGGGAAAAAACCGCGCG
>JAEUSA010000045.1 GCA_016788945.1 Leptospiraceae bacterium | reverse complement strand
AATTAGTTTTTATTTCAGACCTCTTTAATTTCAGTCTGCAGAGTGGCCTGCGCGCGCAAATTTATCGGGCAGACAAAGAACGCCAAAATTGTTCGTTTTCATATCAGATCATCGAAGGCATACGCAAACTTTACGCGGTTGAAGCTTGCTGCTGTCAGCCGTTCGCGCCAACTGCCGACGGCCGGGAAAAAGGCTACCCGCCTGAAAAATTTTTGGCGTGCCGTCAGGATCATTCGCGGCACATCGTTGATCGGATTTTTGAACTGCTGAAAAATAAGCAGCGCACCATACCGCGAGACCAGCCGTTAGGCAAAGCAATCCGCTACGCGTTAGGGCAGGGAATCAAATTGCGGCTGTTTCTGGAGAACGGCAATATGCCGATCAATACCAACGCCGTTGAAAATGCCATACGCTGTTCGTCATTTCCCGCAAGAATTGGATGATCTCCGGCAGCCCCCGCGGCGCAGATCCCAGCGCCTTAATTTATTCGCTCATTGAAACGGCGAAGGTTAATAAACTTGAACCGTGGGTGTATCTCAGGTACCTGTTTGAAAAACAGCCGCTCTGCCAGAGCGACGAGGAGATGCGCGCCTTGTTGCCGCATCGTGTCGATCCGGCCGGGCTGCATGGCTGACGCCGTTCCTTTGACGGTTACCAGACGCCTGACCTCAAAAGGGCGCAATTGCTCATCGGTTGCCGCTGCTTGTGGCGTACCCTTCGCCGTCGCAGCCGTCTCTATATTGCCCGCAATATCGCCTTCAATAGGGAAAGAATATGACCTTTCCCCTATTCGCATTGCGATGTAACCTACTGAGAGAAATAGGCAAGTGCCGGTCACAGTTCCGCCACGATTTAGCACTATTGTCATTTTTGCGTCTCTACCGCATTTGTTACTTGAAATAGCCCGATTCTTTTCGTGCTTGGTATGGCGCCGTTGGCGTTCTAAATCGGCAGCCGATATCGCATGGTTCAGCGAAACTGGCAATAAGAGAAATAGCAAAATTTGCCGCGCATAAGTGTTAAGGATTTGCATAGGCTTTCTTCGGAAAGATTAATCTCCAGAATCATATATGTCACAAGGCTGCTCTTTTTCAATTCTCATGTAACAAATTGCACCTTTCAATTTCTGCCCATACCAGTACAGACAATATTCTTCGTTGTTTGTTCGCTTTATACAACCTGCTACCTCATTCTTAAAAAACACCATTGCTTTTCGGGCACCTTTTCGACTCGCTTTAAGGCATCCATCCACCCGCTCGCTATGCATCCCTGTCGCAATTTCCGATGACCAAGCGACACATTCTTTGTATATGCCTGCCGGGGTTTTGCCATATAAGTAACTGAGATTGGAGAAAAATATCATCAAAACTAAAAAAATAACCTCATGCCGAGAGTGCCGATGTTTTGCCATCTTGAGCTCCTTGTCTTTACTTTCTTGTGCTTACAAATTTGATAGTTTCAATTTCTGAATTTGCCAGCGTTTTCAAGCAGGTAGAACGAGTCAATACTTATTAAGAGGTGGCACTATTCTTGTTTCATATGACCTACTGTTTTGTACTGATGCCCAAGGCTTGCACCAATCTTATACGTCGATTAACTCATCTAATCGGAATCAGTCGAATAGAATTAAGAAGTACGAAACTGAATACGCTTTACCTGCAGACATAGGGGCAAACGCAACGCCAAATAACTTCTGGGCCTTCTTTCAAGTTATTTGGTGTTTTCTCGGATCGACAATCACGGGTGCCTTCAACGGGCCTTTGACCATTAGGACATTGAGCGGTGGTCGCGTTAGTCGCTGCTTCTGCAGCCTCTTTCACTGAGCTTCTTCCCTACCATATGCAGGTGCTGCTAAGAGAGCGCTTGTAAAGAGTAGGCAGAGAACACTTGCAAATACGACAATCAAGCCTTTACTACGCATACCAAGCTCATATATACGTCTCTAAATGCGACTCAAGAAAAGGAGTTTATCGAATTCCTATACCCATTGCAATTACCAATACTGACTTTTCCCTATGCTACCGTCTCTTTACGCACTCATAGTCTATCGAACAAGTCCATAACGTACTATTTCCTCTTTGCTACAATCGCACGGACCGGAGAAAACAGGTTCTTCTCTGTAGTCAAAACATTTGGCGGCAACTTTTGCTCCGCGGCAAGCGCTCGCCCTATCACTATTATAATCTGAAGCTGTTCTTGTCGCCCAAAGTGCAATGGTGACGCCTAATGTGGTAGTGAGGATAAGAGTCGTAAATATCCGTTTGAGTTCTTTTTTCATCAATTCGCCTCCGAAACAGCAAGGATGGCCTAGCAAAGTTGATTCTGTCAGAAAGTCAAAAAGATAGTGAATGTGCTTAGCACATTTGATAACGGGTGATCATTTTAAGTGCTCAACAGTTGGCTCTTACGGTAGCTTTGCGCCTTTCAAAGACCGCTGTCCAGAGGATTTACGAGGCCGCAGTAATTTTTTCCGCTATCTAATTGGCGCCTGACTTGATCAATGCTTAGGCGCCAAAATTTTTCTGGGAGCGATCATTGGTCCGCAGTATTTCACTAACCTTCTTATCGGCTTCCTAAACTGTTGAACCCTTGGTTCTGGCGATCTCTACTGTCCTTAAATGCTGGACAATCTCTTAAAGTTTGAAAGTCTTTTCTACATCTACGCGATAGAATTTTCGAAGCCGATTGTGATTAATACTCCTCATGAATGAAATCAAGATCAAGCGTCTATTGATTTTTCTTTTTGCGGCCCTGATTGTCAAGGATATTCAAGCAAAAACCTCCGGTTATGCAGCAACACATGCCAAAATTTCTGCGCTCAGAGTGAAGCAAGCTGAAATAGAAGGAAGGCTGGCTATCTGTGATGCTGGACGGAAAAGCGAACCAGGCTGCTCCGACATGGTTCGCAATGAAATGAGTACTTCTCTAAATATGGTGATCCAAGAAATCGCTAAAGTGCAAATAGCTGGCAAAATGGCCTCGAGGCGAGAACGAGCTTTAGTCTGGCATGAGAGACAAAACCGCTTTATTCCCGGAAATCTGTCTATTGAAGCTGCCTTGAAGAAAAATCTCGGTACTATTCGTTTGAAAGACGAAATTGTATTCTTTGATTCCGATGCCGCATTCAGACATTGGCTGAAAACTGCAAACCCGGCTGATCCTGTGGACATCCGGTTACAATACGCTTCGAGCAAATCGACATATATCAAAACTTGCCAAGACAGCAGTGGAGCCTTGGAGCGTAAGCGCCGCGTAGCCTACCTCTCAATCGATCCACAATGTCCGCAAAGGGGAATAAAAGCCAACTATCGCATATACAGAATAGGCGGTCAAATGCAGGTCGAATTGGATAGAAGATTGGTTTACAGAGGCGCCAGGAAAAACTACGATTTGGTGAAGCAAAGGCTTGATCAGGTGCAAACTTGCGTTCGCAATATCTATGCGAATCAAGGCATAAGCCTTCATTTCCACTATAGGATTGATGATAGTTTTTCACTTTCGTCCTCCGACGAGAAAATCCATATTTACGATGAATACGGACGTAACGACGCGACAAACTGGGGTATCCTCGCGACGGAGGGCAGCAGAGACACCCCGGAACAAGTTTGTACGATGATCGCGCATGAGCTGGGTCATCATTTAGGATTATACGACCGGTATCCGGATTCTGCCTGTCCGGCTAGGCCGCGAGAAAATGCCCCACTGGATCTGATGATCAGTTCACAACGGCCCGCAGAATTATTGCGGATTAACGATCAAGAAATCCGGCAGATTCTTGAACCACTTTGCAACAAAGAGATAGATTTCTTTTATGCCGATGAACCTGAATACGGCGCATTCTTCTCGATCGGATTGGGGGTTCAAAAATTTACTACATCAATTACCGATTTTGGTTATCAGTTAAGTGCGGGTGTGACCAGCGTTGGCGATGATGGAGGTTTTGCCGAGCTTCAACTCAACTACTCGCAACCGGGCCTTGCTTTGAACAGTGCGAATGTATTACAGGATAGATTCCGTTTTGGTTACACGCAAGCTATCGTGAACTTTGGTTCCTTTTTGGGGAAAGCGAGTTTCGTGCGATTGTCCGGGAAAAGGGGCTCAATAAATCCGTCATTTTTCGCTTTCTACTTTGGTCTTGGAATCCATGTTTGGAATTACAGTGGCGATGCCCAGAAACTGGTGAGCGAGAATAATCCATTTGCTCTAAGTCAGACCTATCCGAAAAATCAAGCGACCTGGGTTTTTGACGCTGGATTGTCTTATTTCATCATTAGGCAGCTGCAGCTACGGTTGCAATACTCATTCATCAGCACGGAGAAACCGTATTACCAAACGATTTCGCTCCTACTTCAGTACAATGTGTCTTGGCAGTGAGATTGCGAATCGATTCTGTCCAGAGAATCAAAATCGAGATTCGGAATTCCATAGCCATCGAAATCGACTTGCGCTGCGAGATCTTTGTTATGGAACTTGGTCAAATCAGGTTCGAGCCCTTAGTACCCAAAAACTCCCGGGCGAAATCCGGGCCATAATAGATAAAGCCTGTATAGACCTGCACAAGATCGGCGCCCATGCCCAAGCGTGCGGCGGCTTCTTCCGGTGCATAGATTCCGCCGCTTGAGATGACGGGCACCTTCCCTTTCGTAACCCTCAGAGTCTCTTTCAGATAGAGGCGCGATTTTTCTGCCAAAGCTTTGCCCGAAAGACCACCGCCGAAATTACTGAGGTCGGCGGGTATTTTTGCTATCGAATGGTCGGTCGTTGTGTTGCAGATAATGATGCCCCCCGCGCCGCCATCGAGTGCCGCCGACAGTGAGTGCAGATAGGTTTTGGTATCGGGAAAATCCGCCGCGAATTTTACCACCACCGGTCGCGGCGACACTTTCGCACAGGCACTGACCAGTTTTCTGATCGTCTCGCCTTTTTGTAATGCGCGCAGATTAGGCGTGTTGGGCGAGCTGACATTGATCGCTATGTAAAAAAGATATTCGCTCATCGGGTCTTGCCTTAGTAGTTCAAGGCAGTGCACGTAGTCATCGGCTGCGCGCGCGACGTCGGTGTCCTTACCTTTGCCGAGACTCAGCGCAATCTGGTACTGGTGGGGCGCTTCGGCGAGGCGTGTCCGCAGATTTTGCCAGCCGGCGATAAACCCCGGGTTATTGAAACCCATTTTGTTCAGCAGCAGTTGCTGCTCGGGAATGCGAGCGACACGCGGTTTCGGGTTTCCCGGCTGGGGTTTTGGCGTGAGGCTGCCGCTTTCGACAAAGCCGAAACCGAGTTTGTGCAAATAGAGCGGTGCGCGGCAGAATTTATCGAAGCCAGCTGCTATGCCAAGCGGCGAAAAAACTTTCCGGTCGAAAATAATGCGTGGTTTTTGTCGGGCTAAATGCGCATCGCGTATGAACGGTGTGATCGTGCGCATCGCCGCAGCGGTGAGCGTGTGCGCGCGCTCTGGATTAATGCGGAACAGTGCCGGTTTTGTTATCCGGTAAAGTTTCTGCAGTAGAGAATCAGGCATGCCTACTGCGGCTTGGCCGCAGGCGCCGGTGCTTCGGGTACCGGTATGTCACCGCCAAGCTGCTTAAGTAGTTTGTCGCCGTCGGTGAGCGAATATGCGCGGCTCGATTCGCGGCCAACTTCTTCGTTTTTCAGATTATGGTCTGCCTGTAGCAGATCGAGAAAACTTTTGGATTCTGCGTGGTGGCAGTTGCACATTTCGCCACCCACACCGCGCCGTTTACCGTTAACGGTTACCGGGTCGGGCACGAGCGTACCTGTCATATTTTCCGGAGTGTCGCATTCTCTGTTCGGCCATTTTCCGGTGAATTTGCAGACACCGCTGGTGTGCACTGTTTTCGGCAAGGTCTGATCAAACGGGTCAGGCAGTTTTCCGCGCACGTTGTAGATGTCTCGCATGAACGCCCCCCACACCGGGGCGATAACGTCGCCGCCCGAAACACCCCGGCCGAGCGTCATATTGCCGTTATCCATACCAGCCCAGATAACCGCAGCCATGTCGGTGGTATAGCCGCCGAACCAGACGTCGTTGAATGAGTTACTCGTGCCGGTCTTGCCGGCACCGGGCCCTTTGTAGCCGGCGCGGTTACGGATCGAATCTGTCGGTGTACCGGAGTTCACCACATTCTCCATCATTTTACGCAAAATAAACGCCGGCCCTTCTTCAATTACTTGAATCTGCCCTGTACGGCGTTTATAGTTGAGCGCCTGGATCACGTCATTTTCCGGGTGCGCAATGACATTGCCTTCACGGTCCGCAATGTACATGATGGCGTGGGGAATAATATCCTGACCCTTGTTGCCGATGATTGCATAACCCAGCAACAGCTCGGCGGGAGTAAGTTCTGATGCTCCGAGAGAGAGCGCAGGGTTCGGCTGAAAGCGCGATTCGGGCGCTTTCGTCAGCCGACTGAGATAGTTAATAATAGCGTCGGGCCCCACAAGGTCATAGATCTGCACAGAGACAAGATTGAGCGACGCCGAGAGCGCCTTGTAAGCGAGCACATAGCCGCTAAAACCGCTGTCGAAGTTCGCCGGAGCCCACTGCTCGCCGTTAGGCTGAATGTTGACAATCGGTGAGTCGATGAAGCCCATTGCGTAGTGAATCGCGCGCGATTCCAGTGCCGCGCCATAAACGAATGGTTTCACCGCGGAGCCGGGCTGGCGTTTTGCCATCGTCGAGCGGTTGAACTGGTCAGAGCTCTTGAACTCGCGACCACCGATCATCGCGGTATAGCGCCCGGTCTTCATATCGAGTGCGAGAAAAGCACCCTGCACATGCAGATCGGAGCGAAACTCCCGGTTCGCCATCATGAACTCAGAAGAGACATCGTTGGCGGCACCCGCAGGCAGAACGAGAGAAACCAGTTCGAATGCGTCAGCAGTATCTTCTTTGTATTTTTTGCGAAAATCGTTGCGCAGCGAGTACTCGCGTTTAATGCCCGGCAGTGGAATTACGTTCGCGAGTGTGAAATAAGTTCCGAGCAGACTGCCATCCACGCCACCTTTCATCATCTGGTTATAGCTGCGCGCGACGGGGTCCATTTTTTCAAGCTGTGGTAACAGCGCGCGCTCGGCGGCTTGCTGGTGATCTAAATCAAGCGTTGTGTAAACTTGTAATCCTTTCGAGTAGACGACATCTTCGCCATAAAGCGCAATGAGTTCTTGGCGGACATGTTCGGTAAAATACGGTGCATTGTTGACCTTTTCGCCGAAAATCGTTTTCGACGGCGGCGTAGTCACAATCTTCTTCCAGTACACGGGCCAGAATGTCTTATACAGAGTGTCCGCTTCTTGTTTCGTTATGTATCCCACTTCGACGAGGCGATTGAGGGAGATCTTATTCTTGCGGTATGCCTCGTGTGGCGCGCGAAACGGCGAATAGTTATGCGGCGACTTTGGTAGTGCGGCAAGAATCGACGCTTCCATGAAGTTCAGCTTCGATACTGGTTTGTCAAAATAAAACTGCGCCGCTGCCGCGATGCCATAGGCACCATGCCCGAAATATGTCTGGTTAAAATACATTTCGAGAATTTCGTCTTTAGTAAAGGCTTTCTCGACCTGCAGCGCGAGCACGGCTTCGTAAATTTTACGGAACAAGGTTCGTTCACTTTCGGTATAAAGCCCTTTCACCAGCTGTTGTGTGATCGTTGAACCACCGGCGACGACACGCATCGCGCGCAGGTTTTTGAAAAATGCGCGCAGAATGCCTTTGAAGTCGATGCCGAAATGCTC
>JAEUSA010000028.1 GCA_016788945.1 Leptospiraceae bacterium | reverse complement strand
AAGGGTCACACCCGTTCCCATCCCGAACACGGAAGTTAAGACTT
The DNA here is from genome assembly GCA_016788945.1 of Leptospiraceae bacterium. Lineage (GTDB taxonomy): Bacteria > Spirochaetota > Leptospiria > Turneriellales > Turneriellaceae > Turneriella. Next base: position 7,958 of record JAEUSA010000028.1, on the reverse strand, counting down.
GCATCGCCAATGGTACTCGGTTCTTCGGAGCCCGGGAGAGTAGGACGCGCACAGGTTTGGGTTGTCGTGCTTAGAAGGCTCCCATTGGGAGCCTTTTAAGTTTAGCAGCTCTGACTCAGCAGTGAGCGCATGCGGTAGCTATTCAGGAAATAAGGATAATTGTTCGGCGCGTTTTCCTCGAGTTCCCAAAAGGGGAAATTCGAATATGCTTTTCCAGCGGGTCTTATGCTGTAACAAGTGTATGTGGTCTATTTGAATTCGGCCGAAAACTGGAGTTGGGAATACTTTGCCCATCCAGCGTCATAGTTTTCTTGGGTTTAATCTCTGCCAAATATTTCAACCTTCGCGCGCGCGGTAAACAGAAATCTTAATGCCGAGCTGATTACTGAATATCCTTTACTTTTGGCATAAGTTTCCTACGGACGGCTGCCGTGCGTATTATTTTATTTCTTTCGCTTATGGCCCAGCCTGCATTTGGCATCATTGAAAATGCAACGATTGCGCTGCCTGACCGAACGCCAGTTTCGCTGCGGGGATTCTGGTGGTTTACTGCACCGGGAATTTCGCAACCTTTGCGTGTAGATAAAGAATGGCGCCTGCAGGGGATACACAATCTGCCTAAGGCGAGCTACACGCTGAAGATACTTATTCCGGATCGTCTGAAAACCGGTGATTTTGGGCTCATGCTACCCCCCGTTTCTGCGGCGATTAAGATTCGTTTGAACGGTTTTACCGTAGCCGAGAAGGGAGAGGTGAATAAGGTTTACCGCTATCCGCTAAATTCGTCGGAAGCTTTTGCTTGGTATCCGGTAAAGCTTGAGTATCTCGCGGCAGGTGCGGTGCAGCAACTGGAGATCGAAATAACCGGTTTTCAGGGCGGCGGTGGCCTCTACGGCAATGCGCATCTATACTTCGGTGGCATCGAAGAAATACGCAGCAAGTATAATCAGATATTTCTCGCGACCGCAGTTCTGGCCGCGGCAATCATGATGATTGCGCTCTTTCATTTTGCTTTGGTGCCAGACCGCAACTACCGGCGCGCAAATTTGCACTATGTATTGTTGTCGCTCGCCATGGCCTGCCATATTCTCGGCATCAATGGTCTCGGTTACTATCTGATAAACGATTTTCTATTTAACGCGGCACTCATCCATCTGATTATCGCGGCTTTTCCTTTTGCCCTCGTGGGTTTCTCGTTACGTTATTTCAAACTTAAGTTTCCGTTGATCAGAAAACTTGCCTATGGGTATGGCGGGCTCATGGCGGCGGTGCTTGTCGGTTGTGCCCTGTCGCCCGAAGTGATACCTTATTATCTTCGGTATGGATTGCCAACGGGGTTTGTGGCCATGTCTGTTGCTTTAGCCTTTGCCGTTTTTGCTTCTATCCGCGGTATACTTTCAGGAGTTGAAGGTGCTAAAATCGTGCTGTTCGGTTTCGTGATTTATGCGGCCGCCGTGCTCAACGACATCCTGTTCTATTTTTCTTATGCAATTTCCATTAAGCTGGCCGATGCGGGTTTTCTCGCTGCCGTCATTTGCATAGCGGTTGCTCTTGCGGGAAGGCTGCAGCGCGCAGCTCAGGAAAAAGAAGAATTGCGCGAATGGAGAAGGGAAATCTCGCTGGCTGCGCAAATACAGAATTTGTCATTACCCGCGCGGTCGTTGACGACACCGCACCTGCAGATCTCCACTCTGTTTCAGCCGATGAAGATTATTGGTGGAGATTTTTTTGCCTTTCATGAAATTTCCGATCGGGTCACAGGTGTGTTTATCGCCGATGTTTCCGGACACGGCATTGCGGCTGCGCTTTTGGTGAATACGATTAAATCCGTGTTTTTGCAGCAGAAACAGTATGCCTCGGAGCCGGCGCAGCTGCTGCGCAATATGAATCAGGCTTTGTATCCGCACTTACAGGAGCAATTTGTCACCGCGGCCTATTGCGTGCTCGACTTTTCGCAGAACAAAGTGCGCGTGGCACAGGCAGGGCATCCGCCGATTTATTTCATTCGTGCCTCCGATGCGCGAATAGAAAAAGTCAAGCCGCGGGGGCGCTTCTTTGGCTTTTCTGAAGACCTGCAATATGAAACCGCTGAGCTTGATTTACGGGCATACAAGCGGGTGTTTTTATATTCAGATGGCATCATTGAAGCGGGGGCGGTCAGCGGCGTACCATATTCGGGGGCGCGACTTGAGCATTTTCTGACATCGGCCGCAGCCTTTTCCGGCGAACGGTTTTTGCGCGAGCTCGAGCGCGATATCTACCGTATTTCACAGAACCCGATCAACACTGACGATGATTCGAGTTGTATAGTGGTGGATTTCAAAGCGGCCTAAGTTAAAGCCTATTTTGTATTTTCAACCGCGTAGCGTGCGAACATTGCCACCGCATAAATCAGGTTTTGCAGAGCGTGCGCGCAGACAGCGGGCCACAAGCTACCCGAACGCCAAGTGACGAACTGAAAGATGGCGGCAATGGCGAGAATGGGAGGCAGTGCCGTCAGGCTGTGCGCTCCTTCGTAATGGATGGCGGTAAAAAGAACCATGCAGAACAGCGCAGCGAAGATAACATGGCGTATTTTTTCAGTTCCCGTAACCAACACGCCGAACAGAAGACCACGGAATACCCATTCTTCGTAGCCGGGGGCAAGAATAACGGTGACTGCAACAAAAGCACTCTTGTGCTGCTGTATTTCATTCTGGTCAATGAACGCCAGTTGCTTCGGTTCAACACCTAACAGGCCATAGAGGATATTGAAAAAAATCAGGCTGGCGAAGATTAATCCGCAAGCGAGCAATATATCTGCGGCACGTGCGGGGGAAAAAGTATAGTTTTGCGCGCGCGTAAACCGGAGCAGCAGCGGTGCCGGCAGCAAAAAGCCCATCATCTGTATTACCATGCTATAGATTACCATGCGAAAATTCATGGTATTCTCAGAGGCGAGTTGTCCTTTGCCGACGGCAGTGAAGAGCAGTATACCTGCGATTTGTATGAGCACCATGGCGATCAGCAGATAAACCAGCACGGCAACGTATCGCTGCCAGAGGGGGCGCGGAAGAGCGAGCGTCATGTCAGCGTTCGTAGCTGCGCGAAACAGTCGTCACAATACCACCGCGGGCACCGTAGATGACTTTTACCTCAGCCCGGCGCATATCGGCGGCGAGTAGGATGTCATCTGTGATGCGGTTAACGACATTTTCATGGAAAATGCCGAGATTGCGGTATGCGAGAAAATATTCTTTCAGGGATTTCAGTTCCAAGCAATACTTGTCGGGAGTGTAGTCGATAGTCACGGTTCCGAAATCGGGTAGACCAGTTTTCGGGCAAATGGCCGTGAATTCGGGGAAATCGAGGTGGATATTATAGTCCCGGTCGGAGTAAATATTCTCAAAGACCTCAATCGCAGGCAAATCGAGCGTGCGAATGTGGTTCTGGCGGCCTTTGTATGAATCGGTGGTTGTTTCAGGCATGGGCACGATATGCTGTCATTCGGTGCAACTCTGTAAAGCAGAGTTGCACCGAACCTTTCGGCTGTTATGCCGCGTTGCTGATGGCGACAGCGAGCCCTGCGAGATAGCGGCGGCTCATTACGTGAAAGTGCGGGAACACCTTCGCTTTTGAGGCTGCAATGTCGGTGAGGCCTTTCTGTTGCGCTATTTGCAGTTGTTGGGCGAGCAGAATCGAGACATAGACGCGGGCAAATGCCGACACCATGTCGATCGACACGGCTTCTTTGTTCTCACGCTCTTTGTACTGCGGCACCAGCTTTGCCAGAGTTTCGACGTCGGCCGTGAGTGCTGATTTGGCTTTTGCGTCGCTCAGTTTCGCAATTTCGCCGCGCAAATGGCCGAGCAAAAAGCCATTTTCGCGCAAACCTTCGACGATGCCGCCGATAGCCGCGACAGCCTGCAATTGCGTTGTACCTTCGTAGATAGTGCAGATGCGCGCATCGCGATAAATTTTGGCAATGTCGTATTCTTCGGTATAACCAGAGCCACCGAAAATCTGGAGCGAGTGGTATGCCACAAAGTTTGCTTCTTCAGAGCAGAACAGCTTTGCCGTAGGGGTCAGGAGTTTCGCCAGCTTGTCGAGGCGAACGACATCTTCATTCTTGCGCACCGCACGCTCATCGCCGGTTTCTTTCAGCAGTTTCGCTGACAGCCCGTCGTAGTGATCGACGACCTCGCACGCGCGGTAAACGAGCGCGCGCATGCCCTGGCAGAGCGCTTCATTGTCATCGAGAATGCGGCGCACTGCAGGCAGTTTGTCGATCGTGTCACCGAATTGTACGCGCTCCGATGCATATTTGATGCCTTCAACATGCGCCGCCTGTGCGATGCCGAGCGATTGCACAGCAATTCCCATGCGGGCGCCGTTCATCATACCCATCGCGTAGCGCACAAGACCGAGGCCTTCTTCGCCGATCAGCTCAGCCTTGCTGTTTTCAAATACGATTTCGCAGGTCGGTGAAATGTGCAGGCCGAGCTTCTCTTCGATGCGTGCGACTTCTATTTCGTCACTGTGCACGAGAAAGAAGGATAATCCTTTTGCACCGGCGCCGCCTGACCGCGCGAGGGTGAGAATGACGCTGGGTTTATCGCCCATGCCGCAGCCGTGCGTGATAAAACGTTTCGTACCGGTAAGGCGCCAAACGCCGTCTTCACCTTTCACGGCGCGTGTCATTACGCGGGAGAGGTCTGAACCGTAGTTGGGTTCGGTTAGTGCCATGGCGCCCGTAACTTCACCGGCAGCCATTTTCGGCACCCATTCGTCAGTCATTTTTTCGCCACCAAAGCGCTCTATGACTTCGGCAAGATTATAGCAGCCAAGGGCAATACCGAATGCCGGGTCGGCGCGCGAAACCAGTTCCATCACGATTGAAGAAGCTGAAAGATTCATGTTCAGGCCGCCGTGATGGCGACCCATCGCGTAACCCAAGAGGCCCGACTGCACAAAGAGGTCGACGAGGCGCACCATATCGGGCGGGAAAGTTACTTTGCCACTGTTGAATTTGAGGCCATGTTTATCCATCGCGCGGGCGGCACCGGCGACTTCGACGCCCGCAAGTTCGCCGGTCTGTTGCCAAACCGCTTTATAGCCTTCGAGCGCTTCATCTGTCGATGCCGGAGCAAATTCGAGGTGTTTGTCGCCGCTTTTTTTGAAATCCGCCGCGTCTTTAAAGCCTTCTTCTTTGAGGGGTATAATCGTCGCCCAATCGATAAAATGGTCTACCGTGAAGACGAGATCTGCGTTGTTGTCGAAATAGTTTCCCTGTACCATGTTTCCTCCCGCCCGGAACGTGTATACTCACGATTCGGAACGCGTTGATGCTTTTCGACGTGTTTTGCAGTTGAAACAGAGCGTCAAGAATTCGGCAGAGTTACTAAATCACATCAGGTACTTATTCAGCTCCACCGGGTCGGTAGTCTCATCAAATATTTCATTGCATTTTGTGCATTGGTACCTGGCGAAGATGGGTTTGACAGACACGCCCATCAATAACCCGAACATTCCCCATTTTGTGTACTTGTTCTTACGTATCACGAGCGGATGAAAGCGGTCATGTCCGCAGGAGCATTTTTTCAGATTGTTTGCCGTGGCTTCCACTTCAGTATGTTACTGAATTTTAGACCTCACAGCAAGAACTTCCTCGGTAGAAAACAGCGGCTGCGTCAGCGACTGCGCCTCGTCGAGCAGCTTCTGCATGTCTTCGCGCAGACGGGTGGTAAAATTTTCAACAGCCAGCCTGCGGTCTTTGCGGTTTTCGGTGACGATTTCTGATAGTTTGTACGGTTTGCCGAACAGAATATGCGCGCGCCGTGGCAGATGCGAGGGAACTCCCCCCAATGCCCGCGGAATTTTTTTGAACATGTACGACTCGTAGCGGTCAAGCCATTCATACAACCGCTCTGGAGTCGGATTGTTGAGAATATAGTCGCGCTTCATGACAATGAAGTCAAATACGAAAACCGCGTCGCGGTGCGCTTCTTTAATGGTTTTGGCATCGAGTTTGGGCAATTTCGGGTCGGGATATTTCAGCTGGTGCAGTTCGACGAGCGCAAACAGCCGGCGCCATTTGCGAATCGCGTCTTCGTTTTTGTCGTAATTAGCGGCTTGCAGTTTTTCGGCGAGCTGATCAAGCATCGCATGGCGCACGCGGCCGATGCGGTAGTCGAATCCTTTTTCGGCTTCGACCGTGACGCTAAAATCGCGCTCCGCCTTTTCGAGCAACAATCTGCCAATCGTGAGAAAACGGTGCAGCAGGTGTTTGTCTTTATTGACTTCGGCAACACCAAGCTTTTTTTCAATACGAAAGAGGGATTTACCAAGGTCATGGAGAATTTTTTCCCTCGGCGAAATAATCACGAATTTCATGAATCCGTACCACACATTGATGTCGGCCGCCGGGTCGAGTTTGCGCGCGTCTTCGAGGCCCCACAACCCGAGTTGCGCGACGCCGGGCTGAAATGGCATCAGCGTATCGACCTCGCCCGAAGTTGGTTCGCCCTCGGGAAAAATCACGAGTTTGCCCGTAGGTTCGCTGAGAATCTTGCGCGTCAGTTTCATCGCGTCGCGATCGGGAACCCCGGCAATTACCGAATAGGCGCCTATGCGCCTGATTGCCCACCCGATGAGGCCGCCCTGCCAGTTGAAAACCTGACGCGAGGCCATGAACTTGAAGCGCTGACCCAACAGGCGCCCGAGATAGAATACCAGCGGGGGTTCTGCGGTTGAAGGATGGTTGGTGAAAAATAGCAGGCGTTCGTTTTTGAACTTTCTCAGCGTTGCGATATCTTCGTCGCGTATGATTACCTGCTTGATATTCTGCATGGCACCGAGCAGCGGGAAAAACAGTTTTGAGGCAAGCCACGGCAAGAAGCGATTTTCAACGGGGGGTATAAAATGGCGCATCGGTGACGGCACCACGAGGGGCTGGTATGTCAAGAAAATGCCAGATCGGGTGGATTAACCACAATGCAAAAACTTGACGCTGTGTTTAATTTTCATATTTTTACTGCATGAGTCGCATTGTTCACGTTGTCAAAGATGACTGCACGAGCTGCAGCCTCTGCGCAGACACGCACCCGCAATATTTTCGCCTCGATAGCGATGATCTTGCCGAAACGCACAACAACGGTGCCAACGTGAATAACGCTGAAATTCCCGATGGCGATATCGCCAAGGTGCAAGAGTCGATCGACGATTGCCCGGGCGAATGCATCAAGTGGAAAGACTGATCTTTTCGCGGGGGACTAACCGCGCACCGTTTGCTATCCGGTCATAAATTGCCTTAAATCTGTCGTTGGGCACACGGCCCTCGGCGCCAACGGAAAACTTCGGCCGTATGCCCTTGAGGAAATACATCTCAATTTCACCCTTGTTTTTTGCATGAACGGTGCCACGAAATTCACAGGCGAACAAAAACCGCAACTCGTCGTATAAATGCCGTGAAATATTGATGGCTCCCGCTGCACCCGAAGATTCCATGCGGCTCGCGGTGTTGACGGTATCTGCCGCATGCGACAGGATGTCGCAGCGCCGCTGTGGCCATGGAGGGCTTTTCAGCGGCCATACATCGTACGCAAATTTCTTATGACCGACGACGCCCGCCACGAGTGGGCCGGTGTGTATGCCGAGGCGTAGCTCCCAATAGTCGAGACCCTGCTGGTGTTTAATTTCCTTCATCTGGTTCATGAAGGCCTGAATTTCGAGGGCGGCGAGTGCACAATCGATGGCATGCGTCGTGTTGGTTTTCGGCAAGCCGCCGGCGCACATGAAGCTGTCGCTCCCGGCACAGGATGTGCCGAGAGTCTGGCGCCACATGGATGTGGTGGCGCCGGACCGATGGTCTTTAGTTTTTCGAGGCCATACTTTTCGGTCACTTGGTCAAAAGAGCCGAAACAGCGGCCAGTCGCGCACGTTGATGATTTTACGGAATGTGCTCATCTGATCGGTCATGC
>JAEUSA010000020.1 GCA_016788945.1 Leptospiraceae bacterium | reverse complement strand
GTCATCGCTTCGGGCCGCGAACAGCAGACGAGCGGCATTGGCAACATACGCTATCTGGTACTCGATGTGACCTGGTTTTTCGACGGCATTTTTGCCGCGCAAAGTTTTGACTCGATCACGATCAATTTTCCCGACCCTTGGCCCAAAGCGCGGCATCATAAACACCGCTTCGTGTCAGATGCCCTCGCCGCTGAACTGCGCCGAATCGCCGCATCGGGTGCTACGCTGACCTTTGCCACCGACGACTATGTCTACACGCGCGAAGCGATGCAGGTCTTCGAATCATCTGCTGCTTGGAAAAACCGCAATGGTAGTTTTACGGCGCTCGACCACATTGACGGTCGCGCCGTCAGTTATTTTGAACAGGTGCACCGCGCCGAAGGTGCCCCTATCTATTTTCTCGAATATACAACGCGCTGAAGAAAAAACGGCCACAGCGCGACAAACATCAGCGCATAAAAGGCGAGCATACCGAACCGGGCGAAGATCGTCTTGCGGCGGTTGAGCGCGACTTCAGCGTAAAGCAGCTCCGGACGTCCCTGACCGGTGCGCGGCCTGATATCGTCACCATAGAGATCGGTAATGAGGCTCACGCCGCTGACCGCAGCGCGTACCATGGGCACTCCGTTTTCAACAGCGCGCATCGTCGTCGCGTGCGCATGGTGCTGCCCCTCGATGCCGTCGCCAAACCACGCATCGCTCGCCAGATTCACAATCAGATCGGCTGACTCAGTGCGGCTTTCAGAAGGGAACAGCGCTTCGTAACACAATACCGGTTTCACCACCAACGTCTGCGCAGCGATCTGCCTCATCGGCAGAGAGCGGATTTTCTCCGGCGAAGATAAAAGCGCCGTATCGGCAAGCAGTTGCGCGCGACTCGGACGCTCGATCAGCTGGTCAGCGTAGCGCGCAGTAATTTCACCATCGGCCTTTCCCGTAGAAAGTTTGCCCGCTTCGGGAAATAAGCGGCGCATCGCGGGAATCGCGGATTCTAAAGGGAGGTATTCTCCCCACGGAACAAGCCGGCGTTTGAGATATTCCGTTTTGTCGCCCGCAGCCGGCCTTGCCGTCAGACGCGAATGCAATCGATCTTCTTCGTAATGAAGATCTTGATAAATGACGGCGGCGCCGCTCTGGCGATGCAAATATTCTATCACCGCGTCGAATGTCGGCGAATAGATCTGCCGATCGCTGCCGATGGGCTGCGCCGAGTGGAAGGGCATCGCCCCCTCACCCCACACAATCAGATTTACCCGTCCGAACAACAGTAAACCCTCGAGCGACTGATTAAACAGGCGGTTAATCGCATCGGTGGCGAACTGCGTATCGCTGCGGCGTGTTTCGGCCGCGACGCCAATATTGGTCTGTACCGCGAGCACAGCGAGGCTCTGCCCCTGACGCGCCGCGCCTATGTGACGAATCGCGATAGCGGTCAGGGTCAATACTGCAAAAACGGCAAGCACAGGCATGGCAGACTTCATGCGCAAACGCAACGGCGTTTCTGCTGGATTTTCGATCGCAACGATCGCGATCGCGGCCCCAAGGGCCGCAGTAAAACTTACCAGATAAACCGAACCCACCGAAGCGAGCTGGCGCAGATGCGTTTCTGCGCCGAGCGTATTACCCCAGCACCACGGAAAAAGTTCGGGCGAGATCGCGTCAGAAACCGCGAGCACAGCGGCCGAAGCCAGCGCGGTGATGATCCGCATTTCACCTGAGATGAGGTAGCGATAAAAAAGAAAGAACAACAAGAATTTCGTCTGAAACAACAGCGCATAAAGTAGTGTCAGGGCAGCTGTTAAGACAACGCGCTCGCCCGTGTACGTGTGTACTGTGGCAACGAGCCAGCCGAACGTGATCAGTGACGTTGCAATGGCAAAAAAGAGCCAGGTCGCCAACAGGCGGCGCAGGTTCTGCGCTCGCAGCCGCCGCGCGGCCATCAACACGGCAAAAACCGAGACAAACCCGAGCGGCCAGAAACCGAACGGGGCATATGAGAGCAGTACACAGACCGCGTGCAGTATTGCCCACAACGCCTGTGCGACAAAAAAATTCTTCAGCAGGGACAAATTATTTTAAGTTATTGGCGCGCAGGTATTCTTCGTATTGCATACGCCGCTCGTATGCCTCTGCCTCTTCTTTGCCAAGCATGGTCGTGCGCAATTCGGTGAGTTTTGTTTTTCGCTCGGCCTCGCTGAGGTTCGCTGTCTCGCGCGCCAGTTTCTGCGCCGCCGCCTCGTAAGCGTCGATTTTCTGCCGCTCTTGCTGTATTTCACGGTCAACCTGCGCCATTCGCTTAGCGGCTTCGGTACCGAAATATTTTTCGCGCATCGCCTGTGTCTGCGCTACCCCGTTACCTTGGCGCTGCATTTCGTCTGAGCGCAGCATAACTTCGGTTTCGTAGCGAGTATACGCCGGTTCGCTCTCGTTCACCGCCGCATTGTAGTCGCCCAGCATATTTTTTCGGATATCGTAGAACTTTTTCACACGCGCATCTGCAGGCATCGAGGCAGAATTTTTCACAAATTCGGCCAGGGCATCCTGCGCGGCCTGGCGTGCCTCTTCATAGCCAAACACCAGCTGCGCATCGGCATCGTTAAAGAATTCGCGTCGCTTCTTTTTGATAAATTCGAGGCGCTCGGCCATCGGCGTGTTGTCGGGCAGATGAAAGCGCCGCATAGCGTCTTCGTAGCGCATGTAGTTGCGAAACAGAGCGATCAGCTTTTCATTGTCGGGTGCAGGGTATTGCTGGCGCAGAAAGTTTTCAATGCGTATGTTACACTCGTCAAAACTCATTGCCGGCGGCTTCTGCGCACCTTCGGCAACCACGGCGGCATCGACACCACCGTTACACTTGGTCCGCAACTTCCATAATTCGGCGACGAGCGACAGACGACCGGTGCGAGCCATTTCCATCAGCTGGCTGAATGAATACATATTCTCTTCGCTGAATAATTTGCGATTGGTTTCGACAAACTCCCGGTATTCGCCCGACTGCGGGTTGGCCGCCATAGCCGCCCGACGCGCCTGGTCTTTCAGATTGCGCAGTTTTTTGTCGTCTTCGCTCTCAGGCCAGAATAACCACAGCAGCACAAGAATGACCGCCGGCAGTATATAGAGAAGTTTTCGCCTGTCCATGCGGAAAGACCGGGTGCGATGCGACCACCGTCAAATCAAATGCCTAAAAGCTGTCAGCTCATGAGCTGTTGCAGCTTGCGAACGGCCCGATTTTCAGGATCAAATGCCTCGGCTTTGCGCAACAGACGCTCCGCCTTGTCTCTTTTTTCAAGCCGGCGGTATATATCTGACAGATTCACAATGCCGTGAAAGCTCATCGGTTCGCGCAAAATCAAGCGCTCGCCGTAGTCGGCAGCCCGCTTCATGAGGCTCTTATCGCCTCCTGCGCAGTATTTGAGGGCGCGCGAAGTAAGATAAATCATGCCGAGATCTGACGGATCGTAAGTGCAATACTCTTCGCCGAGCGCCGCAGCGCGCGTGAAATTCTTGAGTCGTGAATTTAGCAGCGCAAGCTCATAGACTACCTTCGGGTCGTGCGGATTATCTGCATACATGCGTTCAAGCTCTTGTATGGCGCCTTCATAATCTTTGCTCTGTGCATATTTCTTGATAACAGACATATCTGCACGGCCCACAGGTTCATGGCCCGTACCGTCGTAGAGTATACGGACGAGCGACAGGTCGTCAGTAATATCGCCTTTCTGCAGTAACTCTTCACGAATGCGCGTGAGGTCGCCACCGGTCTGTTCGATGACGCGCAGAAACAGGGTCTCGTCGGTATTGATCATCGAGTTACCGAGATCATCGCGGCCGAGTGAAATATCGTCGCGACCGTCCGAGCCGGCGAAGATCTGGTCACCCTTGAGCAGGCGATAGGTTTTAACGCGGAAAAGTTCATCGTTTTCCGGCATACCAAGCTTGCGTAGTGTCAGTTCTTCTTCGATGAAGCGCGCTTCGCCGTTGCGCAGAATCACGATCCAGGGATGCTCGGCGTTGATGTAGTAGAGAAAACCGCTGTCTTCATCGATGAGCCCGATTACGGCCGAGACCAGCATGCGGCCGTCGAATGAGATCATCACGTGGTGTAATTCGTCGTAGCAGTCTCTCAACCACTGCTCGGGAAACATAAACCGGCTCATTTCATCGTTCTGCGTGCGGTGCAGAAACGATTTGAATACCGTGCCCAAAACGAGTGCGCCGCCCGCCCCCTGAATCGACTTGCCCATCGCGTCGCCGTTCATAAATGCCACGTACTTTTTATTGCGCAGATAAACTGTGTTCGACGAGCTGATATCGCCACCGATCTCAGAATGCCAGTGCTTAAACTGGAATTTCTTTTTTTGTTCCGTCAGAAACTCGACGCGTACGCGCGACGGCACTGCCTCATTGAGCGCCAGCGGATGCAGAAGTTGCGAAGTGAGAAAGTAATCGCCGTCTTGCTGTGTTTTGAGCTCATTAATGCGTTTGATCTGCGCTTCGATTTCGGTATTCTTGATCTCAATCTTTTTGGTTTTCATGAATGAATCGAAGCGCACGCGGTCCATGATATAAGAAAAGGCGATCGCGATCACATAAGAGATCACGAGGTTGTTCATCGAATAGCGCGTCGACGGCGTTGTCAGCGGCGGATTATAGATCAGAACAGAGGTCAGAAAGGTTGCGGCCGAAATTGCCATCAGCACCATGAATAGCCTATATCTGATCGGCGCCGCAATCGGTATCATGATCACAATCTGCAGACCGGAAACATAATTAGGGTCGTCGGCAATCCGCCCCGTAAAAAAAGAACACGACAAGGTAATATAGAACACGAGAAATTTGAGCGAGTTGGCCGCAAACGGCATGAATGGCTTAACAAACGATGCGAGAAAGATCAGTACGCCGAGCGCGGTGAGGCCAAAACGGAAATAACGCAATTCGGGAAATTCTGGATGCAGCAACCCGTCGGTTTTCAGGCCGAATTCAAGCCATGCGACCGCAGAGATGAGCGCACCAATGCGCAGAAAGCCCTGCAACTGCAGATCCATACCTGCGACAAATTCGCCCGCATATTTTTTGCGGTCTTCGCTGCGTCTGAAGAAAGCCTTGATTTTTTCGAGCATCAGCCTACCCTGCAAATCGTATCACGAAAGTCAACGCTAACCCTGTGTGCGCACACAATATTATAGGTGCGGTCGGTCAATGCCCTGGCCCGTGCCCGAAATAATTTCACGCGGCTTTGAGCCGATTTGCGGGCCAATCATGCCGCGTGCTTCAAACGCTTCGATGAGCCGCGCCGCCTTATTATAACCAATGCGCAACCTGCGCTGCAGATAACTGGCCGAAGCCTTCTGGCTCTCGACGATGATCTGCCACGCTTCTTCAAACAACTCTTCATCACCGGCTTCAAGTTCGCCCATTTTTCCCTTCGGATCTTCGAGCGTGATGTAGATCGGTTTAGCCAGTTTTTTCGCGTATGTGACGACGTCTTCGACCTCTTCATCCATAATCAGCGGTACCTGAGCGCGAATCAGCTGCGCTTTCGAAGGATGGCGGAAAAGCATGTCGCCTTGGCCCAAAAGCTGTTCGGCACCGTTGCCGTCGAGAATGGTACGCGAATCGGTTTTCTGCGCGACCTGCAATGCGATACGCGCCGGGCAGTTTGCCTTGATGAGCGCGGTAATCACGTCTACCGAAGGACGTTGCGTCGCAAGAATGAGATGAATGCCTACGGCACGGGCTTTCTGGGCGAGGCGGATGATAGACGATTCAACCTCTTTTCCCGCGACCATCATAAGATCGCCGAGTTCGTCGATGAGCACGACGATGTAGGGCATGATAGGGGTATCTTGGCCATCGCCGCCATCCACGGCTGCTCCGGCCCTCGCGCGTCCTGCGCTTGGATTAGCTTTCTGCGAGCGGACTTTCTCATTGTATGAACGGATATCGCGAGCGCGCATATCAGCCAGATCTTCATAGCGGCGCTCCATTTCTTCGACTGCCCAGTTGAGCGCGAGTATCGCCTTATTCGCTTCGGTAATCACCGGATGCAGCAGATGCGGAATATCGTTATACGCCGACAGCTCGACAAGTTTCGGGTCAACCAGCAGAAACCGGACTTCTTCTGGCGTTTTATTCAGGATAAGGCTCGAAATAAAAGAATTTACCGCAACAGATTTTCCCGAACCCGTCGCCCCCGCAATCAGCAGGTGCGGCATGCGGGTAAGGTCTTCGAGCAACAGATTGCCCGCAATGTCGCGGCCCAACGGTAACGGCAATTCTCCGCCAAATTCGCGAAAACCGATGTCGCCAAGAATATCACCCAACAACACCTTTATACGCTGCTTGTTGGGTATTTCAATGCCAACCGTCGAACGCCCCGGAATCGGCGCTTCGATACGCACGCGCATCGCTTCGAGAGCCATCGCCAGCTCATCGGTCAGTGCCAGAATGCGGTTAACCTTGATACCGGCCGCCATTTTCAGCTCATAGCGCGTGATGATCGGCCCGCGCTGAATGCCGACAACGTGGCCTTCGATAGAAAATTGCTCGAGGGTTTCTTCAAGTTTTTCAATTACGTGCTGCGCCTCAGCCGGGTTAGCAAATTCGAGCGCGCGTTTTTGCGTCTTGAGTAACGGGAAAAGGATTTCACGCTGTTTGTTGACGCTGACCACGGGCGTAACCGAAGCGCGGTCGGCTGCAGCGAAACTGCGTTCACCGATCTGAGTAGCGCGCGGCAGATTAACGGTTTTTTCGCGCGAACGCGCCACGGCTTTGGCTACAGTTGCCGACTGAGCAGATACGGCCTGACTTTGTTCGCCGGCATCGTCGCCCTCCTCTACCTGCTCGTCATCGCTTGGTTTGTTTATGGTCGCCGCAGAGGCAAATGGTGGATTTTCTTCGTCAGCCGATGGTGTATCGCCGAGCAGTTCATCGATTGCTTCATCGGGGGGGTGCCAAGGCCGCGTCGCCACAGAACCCGCTTCGTCGAATAATTCTTCGAGATTAAAATCTTCACCGCGTTCATAGGCGACCGTCGAATGCGACAATTCATAACTGCCCGCCGTGACCGTGGGCTTTTTCTCTTCGCTGACGATGTACTGAAAGTTCCGCGCCTCATCGGCGACATCCATTGCAGGCATGCTCCGCCACTCACTGCGCGGTGCTTCACGCTGTTGGGGAACAGAGTATTCCGGGTCTGTCGGAATGCTGCGACCTGCGTCGAGCGGAGCGAGGTGAAAGGCAAAATCTTTTCCCGTCGTGTTGCCGGCAACGTGTGCGCTCGGTACCTGCACCGTTTCTTTGAGGCTGCTCAGCTTTTCTGCGAGTCTGCTTTTCCATTCAGTTTCCGTTGTCTGTGTCGTCCCTGCGTTTACCGCGGCGCTTTGCGTGGCGGGAACCTCCGCGGTGATTTTCTGAATCCAAGGAGGGCGAACGAGGCCGGCCGTCGGCCGGGTAACACCCGTCGAGGCCTGTTTCTGCTGTTTTTCGGAACTTTTTCGCCAGGAAAACATACGCTACAGGTAATTATCGGCATGCGGGCAGGCAGTGTTTCACAGCTTTTTTATGTCCCGAAGCAAAATAGCATTACCCGCAAAAAAAAAAGCGGCCATAGGCCGCTTTTTCTACGATAGACCTGATAAAATCAGCTCAGCTGACTTTACCGCGGTACATCACCTCGACGCCATCTTCGCCGAGTTTTTTGAGAAACTCCTTGGCCTTTTTACGCGATTTGAAATCGCCGAGGCAGACAAAGTGCCACTTGCCGTTCGTGGCGATGAAGCTTTTTTCCGGATACGCCTCGAGAATCTCATCGCGGTGGCGCTCGGCATTGACTTTTTTCTTGAAAGCGCCGACCTGTACGGTATATCCTTTGGGTTTTTTGCCATCGAGAAACACAAGTTTCTCTTTCTTTGAGCCTGCCGACTTGATCTTGCTATCGTCTTCATCTTCTGCTGCGGCGAGATCGCCTTCAACCGGCTCTATGATTTCTTCTTCGTTTTCGGCCTTACCGCGCTTGCTTTTCTTTACACCGGCCTTTGCGAGAAAATTGTCTTCGCCCGCTTGGACAAGTTCAAGTTGTACTTTCGCGGTACCTTTTTCGGCAAAACCCAGTTCGCGCGCTGCAACATAACTCACGTCAATGATGCGTCCGTCGACGTAAGGCCCGCGGTCGTTGATCTTTACCATCGCCTTTTTGCCGTTTTCGGTATTTTTGACGAGCACAAGCGAATTCATCGGAAAATCGCGGTGTGCAGCAGTCATCTTCTGCATATCAAAAAGCTCGCCACTGGCAGTCGGGCGTCCCTGCAATTCTTTGCCATACCACGATGCATACCCCTCACTCACAATGGGTACGGCCTTATCTTCAAGCGCGGCGCCATCTTGTAGCACAGGGTCATCTGACTTGGCCATAGTGCCGTCTGCCGTACCGCTGCCACCTGCCCCGGTGCGGGCCTGCGGTGCCTTACAGGCAATAAAAAGAAGCGCGAATGCGAACAGAACTATGGCTTTCATACTCATATGTTCGTATGAACGCGCAGACAATATTAGACTTTTTTATGGGACTGTCAGCCGTAGGTCAGTTTTTACCGAGCAGAATCTTTGCCGCCTGCCTCGCCGGCTCATACGCGGTCAGGCGCCGGGCAATTTTCCCTAATTCGGCGCGTTGTGTATCGCGGTATGCAGCATCGTGCAGAATACGGTGCAACTCGCCGGCGATATTCAGAGCGGTCAGGCGGTGCTGCAGAAACTCCTGCACGATGAAGCGGCCGGCGAGCACGTTGACCATACCGATATACGGTATGCGGATCACACGCTTGAAGATAGCGTATGACATCCATGAGCCGCGGTACAAGATCAGATGCGGCACACCCCACAGCGCACATTCAAGGGTGACGGTACCCGAACAGGCAATCGCGGCACTGGCAACATTCAGTACATATGGGGCGCTGAGTTCGACAAGGTACGTGTTTTCGGGCAGCGTATACCGCGACAGCATGTCGTGTATTTTTGCGTTCGCAGCGGGCAGAATAAAGGCACAATGCGGATTTGTTTTCTGAAACAACCGGACGCCCTCGAGAATACGCTGCGTATGCTGCTGTATCTCTGCAGGCCGTGACCCGGGCATGATCGCAATCAGACTTTTTTTCTGCGCAAAAACCGATTTCAGGTACGGTATTTTTTTCAGCGGATTTCCCTCGCGCGCAAAACGCTTTTTTAGCTCCGCAGTTTCTACTGTTAGCGGATGCCCGATATAATGCGCTTCGACCCCGATCTCGTTATAGATTTCCGGTTCAAAATCGTAAAGGCAAAGCACACGCTCGAAACGGTCACGTATCTTGAAGACCCGGTTGTATTTCCACGCCCATACCGTCGGCGAGACAATCATCGAGCAGCGGATACCTTTTGCCTTGAGTTTCTTCGCGAGCAACAGGTTAAAACCGGGAAAATCGATCAGCCACGCCTCTGTAGTCCTTGTCTCTACGGCCTGTGCGACCAGCCGATCAATGATTTTAGAAAGCCTGCGGTAATTCTTCGCCGCCTCCCAGAAGCCTACCGTAGCAAGTTCTTCAGAAGGCACGGCAATTTCAACACCCGCATCACGCATACGCCGGCCACCACAACCCCAGAGACGATGTTTCGCCAGCCGCGCAACTTCGCGTGCAATTGCACCACCTAAAATATCACCGGATTCTTCCCCTGCGACGATTAAAACGGGCGATGTAATATTCGCAGCAGAGCTGTGAATATTACGACGCTCTGACTTACGCGCTTTCTTCGATTTCGTATTCGCTGAAGAGCGTTTTCTGGTTACTGTAGATCGCTTCATTTTCGTCGAGCCGCACCGGATATTTACCGTCGAAACAGGCTGTACAGTACCCCGCCCCATCGTCGCCCTCTGCGCCATCCGTGGCGCGGGCGACCGATGAACCTCCTGTTCGATTGCCCTCGGGGTTGCTGCCCACAGTTTCGATGGCGGCACGCTTCATGCCGTCGAGAGACAAGTATGACAGCGAATCGACGCGCAGGTATTTGACGATCTCTTCAATCGTGTGTGTAGCAGCAATAAGTTCAGCCGGGTGTGGTATGTCGATGCCATAATAGCACGCATGCCGCGTCGGCGCGCTGGCGATACGAATATGGATCTCTTTCGCGCCCGCGTTGCGCAGCATCTTAACAATTTTGCGCGTCGTCGTACCGCGCATAATGCTATCGTCGATGACGACCACACGCTTGTCTTTCACCACCGACGCTATTGCATTGTACTTGATCTTGGCACCGAAGTCACGGATTTTCTGATCGGGTTCGATGAATGTGCGGCCGACATAATGCGAACGTATCAGACCCATGTGGTAGGGTAATCCGCTTTTGCGCGCAAAGCCCAAAGCAGCCACCGACGAAGAATCAGGTACCGGCATCACGAGGTCTGCGACCGCGGGCGATTCTTCGGCGAGAATTTCACCCATTCTGAGTCGGGTATCGTAAACCGATTTGCCGAAGACAAATGAGTCAGGTCTGGAAAAATAGACGTATTCGAAAATACACAGGTTCTGCGACGATTTGCCGAACGGGAAAAGCGAGGTGATGCCCCGGGGGTTGACGATCACCATTTCTCCGGGTTCAACATCGCGCACATATTCGGCGTCGATAATGTCGAGAGCGCAAGTCTCTGACGCAAATATGAATCCGTCTTCTTTTTTGCCCATCACCAGCGGGCGAAACCCGTTGGGGTCGCGCAGCGCATAGAGCGTGTCACCGGAAAGCACGACGAGTGAATAGGCGCCGCGTATCTGCTTGACTGCTTCGATGAGCGCATCGGTAAAATTTTCGGCGCGCGATCTCGCCACGAGATGGCTGATAACTTCGGTATCGATTGTAGTTTGAAACAGCGAACCGAGATCTTCAAGGTTCTTGCGTATCGTCGCAGCGTTCGTCAGGTTGCCGTTGTGCGCGAGAGCCATCGTGCCGAGGCGTGACTCAAAACGTATTGGCTGCGCATTGCGGAGAAAACTTGCTCCGGTGGTTGAATAACGGTTATGCGCAATCGCGTGCCGGCCGGTTAGCTGGCGGATTTTTTGCGGCGTGAATACATCGGCAACTTTGCCCATGCCGGCAAAACGATAGAGCCGCTCACCGTCAGAGCTGACAATGCCCGCGCTTTCTTGCCCGCGGTGTTGCAGCGCGTATGCGCCGAGATAAGCATGGTTCGCGGCCTCTTCGACGTTGTAAACGCCAACGATGCCGCATTCTTCTTTAGGATACGGATTTTTAACCGGGCGTTGGGGGTTACCGACTTTCACCGCTTTCGGTTACTTATGGTCATCGACTCAGGCGGCAAATCAAAACTTATAATGCACGCCTCCGAGCAGAAGCGGCGCATAAGTCATTGTGCCCTGTTCGACATAAGCGAGGAATTCTGCTGAAATGGAAGCATTGATCAGCGTATTAATGCGATATCCGCTGACTAAAGCACCACGCGCCATCGGGAAACCGTTGCTGAGGTTCGAGTTGATACCGTTACCGGTAACTGTCGTCGTTTGTAACACATACCCACCCCCAATCTGAGGTTCGAGATAGAACTTCGTCTTGATATTGATTTGGTAACCGAAGCTCAAGGTCAGCATATAGTTTGCCGTGGTGCTCGAAACACCCAGCGATTGCAGCGCCGAATCGTTACCCTCTTTCAGCTTATGCCCGAGAAAAGTGAATCCCCATTCTGAAGTAAGGTTGTGCATCAGCTTCGGCATGCGCATGTTGAGCGTCGCACCGAGTGCGGGCTGTTGTGGAGCGAAATATTTGGCATAACCCGACACATAGAGCCCCCCACCCGCACGCAGGCCCACAGTAAAATCGCTGAACAGCGGTTCGCCATCGCTTTTGAGCCCCTGCCGCGCCGCGTCTTCTTTACTGGGGATCACCTTACGAGCCTCTGCTTCCATACGGTCAGCGACCTGGCCGATCGCGGTGAAAAGTTCGCTGTCAGCCGGTAGATCGAGTTCGACCGTCGCGATGGTTTTTTTCTTTTTTACGTCGAGCAGGTGAGCCGTCGCATGTATACTCGACTTGACCTTTCCGCCGGCGAGTTTTTTGTTCACCGGTTTATATCCGCCGCTGATGACAATATCTTGATTTGCGAGAATACCGAGGTTCATCGCCGCGGTGCGGGTATGAAAATCATCGCGCAGAATAAAATTCTGCTCGGCGACCATCGCCCATTTTTCTTCGGGCAATTCGTCGAAAGCGAGTTTTTCGCGTAGCCTCTCCTTCAGGCTATCTGTAATCGAACCCTCAAGGTAGGCAAAGTTCGCATCTTTGTCGATGTTGATGATCGGCAGAATGAGCACCTTCTGTAGCGCCGCAACCGGCGAAAGTGCGCAGCCGAGAAAAAGTACCAACACGAGTTTGCGCATTAGAATAGTCCTGCACGCCTATGGCACAGCGTCAACGCGAAAAGCCCCGTTAGGTATCTTCTCTGATACCGGCGCGTTTTGGCTCAACAGGGCAGAATTGTTCTCAGGCGCGACCCCGGAAGCCAAGAGTTTGTTAATTAGTTAATTAGCTAAATTTACAATTTACAATATGTTGCGTTTTCTGGGATGGTTGTGGGGCTGGGGTGCTGATGCACCTCTATATGCGGGACTACCCAAAGGCCTGCACAGAAGCAGGAGACCTCGCGATTCGTATGCGAATCGCTCACGGGCGGCCAAGGCCGGTCTCCCTCTTCCGCTGCGCCGTTGCTGAGACGGCGTTGTAGGCCTTTGGGTAGTCCTAATAGGAGAAAAAATGTTCAAAAACCTCACTAACCGCAACACCCTACTGCTGATGATACTCGCCATAGGCGCGGTTTTTACGACCATGTCACTGACTGCCCAGGCTGCGAAACCCGCGCCTGTAGCCGCCCCTGCGGCAACTCCGACACCGGGCGCCGCACCAACCACTGAAGCCGCACCGCTGGGCGCTGAAGGTAACAAAGAAGCTGCAGCCTTTGCCGAGGCCGGCGAGGCAAATATTTTTAAGAGCAAAGACCCCGCGCTGTGGATTCTGATCGTCTTGTTTCTCGTCGCTATGGCAATCGGCGCAGAACGGTTGTGGGTGCTGATGCACAGTAAATCGGCCAATGCCGAACTCGTACGCCTCGTCACCGAAAAACTCAGCCAAAACCCGGCTACCGGCGAAGATCTCGCGAAAGAAGTCTCTACCGACAAATTCGGCGTCGAAGGCCGCATCACTGCAGTGACACTCAAAGGCTGGCAGCACGACGAAGACACCATTCAATCTTACGCCAACGCCGCAACGGTCGCTGAGCGCCGTTACCTCAGCGCACGCCTGCCGATTCTCTCGACTCTCGGCAACAATGCTCCGTTCATCGGCCTTTTGGGCACAGTTCTCGGCATCATGAAAGCCTTCCGCGATCTTGCGGGTGCTGCCGATGCAGGTCCGCAGGTGGTGATGAAAGGCATCTCTGAAGCGCTCGTCGCCACTGCCATGGGTCTGGGCGTTGCGATACCGTGCGTGATGCTGTTCAACTACTTCTCGTCAGTTATCAAACGCAAAATGTCAAACTCTGAAGAAGTAACGAACATCATTGTCGCGCTGCGTCGCGCAACGCGCAGCGGAAATAAAGTAGTTTAATATGGCTGCAAAAGTAGGCAACGACAGCGGCGACGAAGTCATCGGCGACATCAACGTCGTTCCGCTCGTCGACATTATGCTCGTGCTGGTGATTATTCTCATGGTCACCGCCGAGTTCACCAAGTACCGCACGATTCCGATTCAGCTGCCAAAGGTGAACGCCGTGGCAATGAAGCGCGAACCGCACAAGGTCGCGATCTCGATCAAACCCGACGGCAGAGTTTATCTCGGCGATAAAGAGGTCAAAGACCTCACGACGCTGCAACCGCGCCTGACGGCGGCTAAAAAAGCGCAACCCGACGTTGCCGTTATTTTGCGCATGGAAAAAGACACCCGGTACAGCGACATGCTTAAGGTCTTAGACGATGTCAAACTCGCCGGCATCAGCAAAGTCGGCCTCGCCGTTGATTCGGCGAAGAAAGGTAAGTAGGATTACCCCATGACAGCCGCCGCACAACTGCCGCCGGTTTCTACCAAGCGCTCATCGCGGCGAGGCGTCGTCAGCACTGACGGCATCCGCCTTGCCGATGGCCGTCTCGTTTACCCGGGTCTCTCAAACACGTTTGAGAACTACGAGCTGATTCCGTGGATCAGCCGGCATAAGAGCGTATGGCTCGGCGCCTTGCTGCTGGTTTTCGGCCTCGTCGTCACCGTGGTCAAATTCGACTGGAGTCCCGACGATTCTGAGCTCGATAAACTCGCGGTCACCGTCGACTTCGGCGACGTCGTGCAGCCTTTCAAAAAGAAACCCGCGAAGCCACGCGAAGAAGTCGACGAAGTCTTCGGCAATGAGTTCATTAAAGATAAAACTCCACCCGACCCGAATAAAGACGACCCGCGCATCGCCACCGCCGTCAACGCGGCCGTCGGTGGAGCCACCATGCCCGTTGACCTTTCACCTGAAGTGCGCCCGCAATATACCGCCGAAGCACGCAGCGCCGGCATTGAAGGTGCAGTAACGCTCGAAATTGTCATTGCAGAAGACGGCAAGGTGTTGCGCGCCAAACCCGTCGGCAAGAAGCTCGGTATGGGTCTCGATGAAGCCGCGGCCCGCACGTACAAAGCCCAACGCTTTAAGCCATCGATTGGACCACCGGGAAAGCCGATCGTGGTCAAATATTACGAGCGAGTCCGGTTCGTGCTCAACTAACATAGCTATGGAAATCCGCAACAGCAACCGGATGCACCATTATAGATTCTTTATTTCGCTAAATACCTAATTATATGATTTACAGCATACGTGCATTGCACAAAGGGAGATACAAAATGAAACCGAGCCCCACCACTAAGGGAAAACTCAATAAAAAGCTGTCTTGGCTTATTCAGGCCGCCGGCATATTTACGCTGATCATCGCAGCGAATGCGGTCGACGCACAGGCCAAAGGCAAAAAGCCCCCGGCGGCAACCGCAGCGGTGGCCGGCCCTGCGGGCTCTGTGCGCGGCAAAATTCTCGACTCTGCCAACGGCGAGCCGATGATCGGCGTCACCGCAGTTATTAAAGACCTCGGCCTCTTCGGCGTCACCGACATCGATGGCAACTACGTCATCGCCAATGTGCCGCCCGGGCAGCATACCGTGACCTACCAGATCACGGGCTATCAGTCCGCAAGCACCAATGTGCAGGTTAACTCCGGCAAACCCGCGCGCGCGAACATCACGATGAACTATAAGGTGTCTTCTGAGGTGGTCGTCACCGCAAAGCGGGTCGATAACAC
>JAEUSA010000465.1 GCA_016788945.1 Leptospiraceae bacterium | reverse complement strand
AAGATGTTCGCAAGGTAAATACTTGGTTTGGCCGTCATATATCGATCAGAGGACGGGCCGCATTCACCGACAGCGTAGAGAGTGCATTTACTGAGAAAGAGGGATTCAACCCCCGGCTTTCAACCAAAGCTTACCTTGATTTGCGTTTTAAAGATGCACGGCTCAAGGCACTCGTTTGTTCACAATGGGGCAACTACGGCCTACCGCCGACACAGAGTTCTTTTATGATTCATGCTGCCGTCGTGCAGCACTACTTTGCCGGCGGATATTATCCGCTCGGCGGTTCGCACGCAATATTCGATGGCGCTGAAGGGTTTATCACTGAAAAAGGCGGTGTGACGCTGACTTCGCATGCCGTTGAAGAGATCATTGTCGATAACGGCAAAGCAGTCGGAGTAAGGGCCCGATCCCTACGTGAATCCGATGAGCCCGTCAGAGAGTTCTACGGAGACAAAATCATTTCCGATGCAGGCGCGTACAACACCTACATCCGTCTGTTAGAAAAAACGCCGGTAACTTTCAGGGAACAATTGCAGAGCTTCTACCAGAGATTCCCGGTTGTCAGCAATGTCACACTATACCTAGGCCTCAACCGCGACCCGCGCGAGCTTGGTTTCGGCGGAGAGAACCACTGGATCTATAATTCGTATGACCATGACGCGAACTTTGCCCATGGCTATGACTGGGTGGCTCGCGGCGAAGCTGCCGGTGCTTATCTGTCGTTTCCCTCGCTGAAAAATGCAGAGGCTAAGGCGCATACGGCGGAAATTATCGCATTCACTGATTACGGATTTTTTGAGCGCTGGAAATCCCAGCCGTGGAAAAAACGCGACGACGAATATAAAAAGCTCAAAGAGAACATTACGCAGTCCTTGATCGGTTTTGTCGCAAAACACTACCCGGGTTTCGACCAAATCATCGAATACAGCGAACTATCAACGCCGATCACCACCGAGTATTTTTCATCGCACCCTCGCGGGAGCATCTACGGCGTTGCCTGCGTACCTGAGCGGTTTTTGTCGACCGAGGCCCCGTGGTGTAATCCCGTTTCGCCGTTTGAAAATCTGTACCTGACCGGGGCCGATGTGTCGTCCCCGGGGGTCGCCGGTGCGATGATGGGGGCAGTCGCCACTCTCTCGCAGCTCAAAAATGGCTTCAAACTGCTCGACCTGATGCGGTTATCCTGATTTTTCTGTGCAGTGCGCAGATGAGTGGGTGAAAACACTTGACGTAGCCGTGCACGACGAAGCACGGGTGACATAATGCCCATTGATCCCAAGAAGTATGACGAAACCGATGAGCAAACCCTGTGGGAAGAGTACAAAAAATCCCGCGAGCCCAAACTGCGCGAATATTTCATCAAAAAATATGCGCCGCTAGTCAAATATGTGGCCGGCAAGGTCGCGGTGGGCATGCCGCACAACGTCGAATTCGATGACCTTGTGAGTTACGGTACATTCGGCCTGTTAGATGCGATTGAAAAATACGATCCTTCAAAAGAAGTAAAATTCAAGACCTATGCGATGACCCGCGTACGGGGTGGTATTTTCGACGAACTGCGTAATGTCGATTGGATTCCCCGCTCGATCAGACAAAAGGCCAAACAGGTTGAGAAAATCATTCTCGAGCTCGAAAACCGTATGGGCCGTACCGCAGAAGACGAAGAGATCGCGCAAGAACTCGATATCGACATCGAAGAATTCCACGATCTAATGTCGAAAATTTCCGGTACGTCGCTGATTTCACTCAACGATGTCTGGCATGGCAACGACGAGAACGAAGAAATGGTATTCGTCGACACGCTCGAATCACCCGAAGCGCTCAACCCGGACACCATTGTCGAGCGCGAAGAGATCAAGAACATGATCGTCGAGTGCATCAAAAAGTTGCCCGATCGTGAGAAAAAAGTTATCGTCCTCTATTATTACGAAGACCTCACGCTCAAAGAAATCGGTGAAGTTCTTGAAGTTACTGAATCTCGTGTCTCGCAGTTACACACGAAAGCAATCATGCGCCTCAGGGGTCGGCTTTCCCAGATGAAAAGCCTGATGTAAACTCGCCAATTACTTCAGCTCAAACGCTGCATCGATCAGCGCATATTTTTCTTATGCTCCATCCATCAAAAATTCTCAAGCAACTTGGCATTTCTCCGTTGAAAATGTTTGGGCAGAATTTTCAGGTAGACACACACGTCGTCGCCAATGCCGCAGTGCATATACCGGCGGATGCCGTAATTCTGGAAATCGGCCCCGGACTTGGAGCATGGACCGAAATTTTTCTCGCTCGCGGCCACCGCATGGTGCTGGTCGAAAAAGATCGCTCGCTGGCAGAACGCCTGCGCCAGAATTATACCGCTCCACAAGTAGTGGTGATGGAGGGCGACTTTCTTGAGGTAGACGTCACAAAACCACCCATCAGCGATTGCACCGCGGTCGTGGGTAATCTGCCATTCTATATTACGTCGGAGCTGTTACTACGAATCACCGGCGAATGCCCACAAATAGAACACGGCCTGTTCGGCGTGCAGCTCGAAGTGGCAGAACGCCTCGCCGCCGGACGCGGTTCGTCTCTGGCAATTGCGCTTTCCGCTATCGGCGAGATACGTATGACGGGAAAAATATCACGCCACAGTTTTTATCCACCACCGAATGTTGACGCGGCGCTGCTCAGTTTTTCCCGCAAACCCGGCAGGTCGCGGCCGCATTTGCGTCTGCTGCTCAAGGCAGCCTTTTGGGGAAAACGAAAAGCCCTCGGCACCGCCTTGAAAAAAAACCCGTTTTGGGACAAAGAACCAGTAAGTGCTGGTTGGGCGCCACGGCTGGCTGCCCTGCCCCCCGCTCTGGAAGAACTCATGAAAAGACGCGCCGATGACCTTTCGGCGGCCGATTTTTGTGCGCTCTACGATTATTTGTGCGCATGAATACTTGACGTGCCGGCTCACGTTTAACCAGTGTTGGCGGTCTCATGCAGAGTATCGCGGAGCGCAGCGGCGCCAACCAACAAGTGCCGGCCGGTCAGGTCATCGCAGCGAAAGGCCAGATTGTCCGCTCGCTGGTGATTCTGCAGAAGGGGCAGGTATCGGTAAACAGTGTCGAAACCGGCCCGGTCGGGCAGCCCATTCTGCGGCCGCTGTATAATGTTAACGCTCCGGCAGTCATCGCTGCCGCGTCGCTTTTTTCACAATCGCGCAGCGCATACCATATTGTCACCTCGGCGCAGAGCGAGGTCAGTGTTTACCCGAGCAACAAAGATTATCTGCTGAAACTCATTGCCGCAAAACCCAATATCGGAGTGCTCGCGCTCAAATCTGTTTACAAAGATCTCACCGACCTCGAAGCCAAGGCCGAACAGGCTGAAGCCACCGGGCACCAGCTCGGCAGTTACGAGCAGGGTTTATCCATCGCCTTGTCAGCCCTGTTGCCCGATAAATTCGCCCCGGATGCGAAAAGTGACAGCGGTTTTACCGATCCGCTGCTTCCTGTTGCCCGATCGCTGGTACAAGATTTCACCGAACGCGGCGGCAATATTGTCAAACCACTGAATATCAACTTTCTTCGCTCGGCCAAAAACCAGATCGAAACCGTGGCCGAAAAGAAAAACGACCCCAATTCGGTGCTGCTGTTGCGCCGCCTTGTGTCGCTGCCGCAGGACGCGCTGGGCGTAATCGCCGTGAGAGATCCGCAGTTATTGCATACCGCAGGCGAGGCCGCGAGCGAGCTTATCGCGCAGACCGGCGCCGAGATCGACCGGCGGCTCGGCGAAATGCAGCAGTTTTTGCAGCGCATGCTCGTGGGTGATTATTCGTGGCTCGCCAAGTTTGCACTGCAGGCCGAGCTGATGGAGACCAATACCAATAGCGCCAGCCGCGATGATATTCTGGCGTCGTGCACGTATTTCACCGAAGGGTTTACGGCGATCAGGGACAAACTGCTATCGTTTGCAGAAATTGCGTATCCCCCCTACCCGCAGGCAGCGCTGCAGAAATTGCAGAAAGCGGCGGCCGGTAAAGAGCAAGCCAAACCCGCGGCAGCAAGCCCGAGCGAAAATGTGCAGCTCGCCGGTGACCTCAGCGAATTTTCCGGCGCGGTCGACAAAATTCTGCAATGGAGCGAAACCCCTGCTGATAAGGCGACACAATTCAAGAAGGATTGGGATACTCTCAAGAAATTTAAGAATCCGCTCGATGGTTCAGACGACGATGTGCGCAAACTACGCCGCCGCGTTAACCTGCAATTCTGGGAAGTATTTGAACGCGCCATTCTCAAACACCTGAAAAAAAGAGCCGACCTGCCGCGTTATATGCGGTTGTTCTTCGATTATGGCTTTATGGATGAAACGCAGCTCGATGCAGAACACCTCTCCGTGCTTTCGACCGCAAGTTACGGTAAAGGCGATTCGTGGCTGCCGATCTACACGGTAACCGAATGGCTGACGGCAATTTACGACAGAAAAGTAACGACGAGTGTCAGCGAGATGGGGCTCACGTTTTTTGAAACCCTGCGCCAAGACCCCGCTAACCGCGACAAAAAATGGCGGCGAGAATCTGATCTGCCGCCAGAAATAAATTCACCCGAAGCCCGTGTGAAATTTGAAATCAAAGAAATGCTGCAAATGAACTGCCGGTTGTGCTCGGGCAATATTTCCAGCCACCTGAACATTCTGACGCGCCATCAGATAACCCAGCCACTGAACAAAGTCATCATCACCAAAGACACGATTGTCGAACAGGTGAGAAAAATCGTCCAGACGGATTTCGGAGCGTTCCACCGCGAGGTACTCTATACCAATGAGGCGATGAATATCCAGCGCGAATTCATACAAGTACAGATTACACCGAATATCGTTCTCGTGCCTTCGATCGGCACCGTGATACAATTCTGGCAAGACCGCGAGGGCAACGATCGTATGTCGCGCGGTAGGCTGATCGCCCCGATCATGGTGACGGCAGACCTGCACATGATGCTGCTGCGCGCGATAGGCACGTACCGCTGGGAAATGTGCAAGACGACGATGGGTCCCGACTGGAACAACATTTCCGTATCTTCGCTTACGGCCGATTATACCGATTACGTGCAATTCTATTACAAGAGCAAAGAGCTTTCTGAAGAAATTAAGGAAAAACTCGCCGAAGACTTCAAACGATTTCGCGACGACCGTGCACGATTTGTGAACGATTATACTGTTTATATGCGTTTTGAATCTGAGGGCTCCCAGCGGATGAATCGGGTGACCAGAAAAATCTTCACGAAACATGCTCCCTTCGCCAAAGAAATACGCGAACGCCTACTCAAACTGCCAAGTTATACCGATGTGGTGCAGAAATCGATCAATATCAGAAAGAAAAAGGCAAACGAACTGACTCCACGCTATACGAAGTATGAACGCGAAAACAAATCGTTGCCCAAAGAGCTGATCGAAACCCGCAAGTTCTATAATATGGAGTACTGAGACAATGTACCCATGGCTGTATATTGACCTCGGCGGCCATATGTCCAATGTTGACATATAACATTAGACATATTTTGGTTTACGCGCTGTCTTTTTGTTATCTTTCAACCAAATGGTTAGGTTTGTATCCCTGCTGCTCCTTGCGCCTGCGGTCTATGCGCAGGCATTGACTGTCTCGGGGCGGGTGTTCAATGAAAGTACGGGCGAGCCGGTGGAGTTCGGCACCGTCATCATACCCGAAGCCAAATTCAAAAGCCGCATTAATCCCGACGGTACATACGCGGCCGCGGTACCCGCTGCCGGCGAATACACTCTGGTCATCACCGCACCCGGGTTAAAAAATTATAATGAAAAAATCCGCCTCGACAAGGCGCTGAAGCGCGACATACGCATGAGTCTACCGGTGACGCGGACGCAAACCGTAAAATTGCGCGCCGAACGCGACATACAAAAATTAGGCAGAAATACGCTTTCTGTCGAGCAGCTCAAGGAAACGCCTGCAACTTTCGGCGACGCGATCAATGCCCTGGCCACGCTTCCCGGCGTGATTCGTCCCGGCGGTTTTTTCGGGCCACTGATTATCCGCGGTGCCGGCGATAAGGCAAACCGTTATTTTATCGACGACATTCCCGTACCGAACCCGCAGCACTTCGGCGGTCTACAATCGATTATCTCGAACGACATGATGCGCGAGTTGGATCTCTACTCGTCCGCGTTTCCCTCGCAATTCGGCGGAGCTGTCGGTGCGATTATCGATATCCAGACTATCGACGAAGTAAAAGAATTCGGCGGTGTGGTGGATGTTTCACTGATTTCATCCAACTTTCTGTTGAAAAACAAATGGGGAAAAAATGCCGGTGGCGAGGTGCGCATTACCGGCGGCCAGAACGAAGGCAAAGGCGCGGCGAATCCGCTCGGTGCTGCAACTTTTCCGCCATTAAAGACAGGCCCCACGGGCTACTGGATTACTTCGGGTCGCATCGGCTACCTGACGCTGCTTGTACCTCCGATCTACAAACTCATCACCGGTAAAACGATCGATCGTCTGCCCGAGTATTATGATTACCAGCTCAAGGGCAAGGTCTTTCTCGACGACAACGGTCGCCATGCGCTGACCGCGCTTTTTTTCGGCAGCTATGATACTCTGAAATTCACCCGAAACCTGACCGCCGAAGAGAAAGCCAAGCGCAAGGAAGAAGGCGAAGATCCCGTTCTGTCAAACTTCAATATCAGCAACGATGTGTCATCGCACAGTCAGGGATTATACTATGACTATGTCCCTTCGAGCAAACTGACCAACCGCTTGATTGCCTACAACAGCTATACCTACAGTTACTTCTATGCCGATCTCGGTTCGACGAGCACGATCGGTGCAACCGACCTCAAAGTTTATCCGAATATTTTCGGTCTCAAAGACAAAACAAAATTTGAATGGGCCGACTTTGCGACCTTGCGCACCGCGGTGGAATACAATCTCTACTACTTCAAATCGTCCGGTCAGACGCAGCAGCAAACGACAACGCTGCCTGGTACGGGGCAACCCGACCTCGGCAACAGCGCTTTGTTCCGCACGGTGCCCGTTGATTTCAATGACAATAACCATCTACTCTCTGCTTACGCAGAAAACAAGTTTCAGTTCGGCGGCCTGCGCTTTGTACCCGGCGTACGCAGCGACTATCTCGCGCGCATCCGCAATGCGACGATTGATCCACGCGCGCTGTTAAGCTATGAATTCCCGAGCGAAACAACAATTTCGGTAGCCGGTGGGCAATACCAGTCTTACCCGCAGGTGAATACCTTTTACTTCAATCAGGTATTCAATTATCAGCCTCAAGTGGTGGTCGCCGATTACCTGAAACCCGAGCGTGCATTGCACCGCACCGTAGGTGTTGAGCAGCGCCTGAATGCCTACACGCTCAAGGCAGAAGGCTTCATGAACGATTTCGACCGCCTGCTTGAATCTGCCACATCGACGAGTAACGGTCAGTACTATACAAATAACGGCGAGTTACGTGCGCGCGGCATCGAAGTGCTGGTCAGAAAAGACAAAGAAGACAAGAATATTGAATTCTACGGCTGGGTGAGCTATACCTACACTCAGGGGGAGCGCAGACGCTACGGTAATTGGGGCCGATTCGAATTTGAGCAGCCGCATTCTTTGAAACTTGTCGCCGGTTTTCGCTGGGGTGCAAACACTATTGGCGCGCAGTTTCAGCTGTATTCTGGATATCCCTATACTCCTATCGTCGGTGCATCGTGTACCCCGGGTTATGACTGTTCGGCAGCGGCAACGACGCGATATTCTCCGACATTCGATAGCAATCTTTACACGAATAGATTCCCTTCATCGCACCGCCTCGACGTGCGCTACACTCGTAAAACGGCATTCAAATGGGGTTATTTCAGCTGGTATATAGAGGTGATCAATATC
>JAEUSA010000453.1 GCA_016788945.1 Leptospiraceae bacterium | reverse complement strand
TTTCTGGTCATGGGTTTCGGTGACCTTATCGGGCCGCTTGTCTCGCTCGTGAAGCAGCAGCTCAGCCTCACTCAATTCGAAGCATCTTTTATTGCGTTTGCCGGCTTTATTATGTTCGGCACGCTCTCGGTACCCACGGGAATTTTTCAGGCCCGGTGGGGAAAAAGAATCACCGTATTCGGCGGATTGTTCTTCGTGCTGTCGGGGCTTGCGTTGCCGCTGGTTATTCCGGTAAACTATCCGGGTTATTTGGCCGCGGTAATGTTGATCGGCGCCGGAGTCACTATACTGCAGGTGGCGGCCAGTCCGTTGCTGAAAGAACTTTCGCCTCCCGGTACATTTGCCTGGCACCTGACCATGGGCCAATTTATCAAGGGTATCGGCACGCTCAGTTCACCGCTGATCCCTTTTTTGGCGTTTCGTTATTTCTCCAACCGCTGGGAAGTTGTCTTTATCGTCTTTGCCGCGCTGACGGTTGTTACGCTGATTATTTTTTCAGCGTTTGGGCCGCGCGCAGAGAGCGAACAGGGTGCGGCAACGACATCGCTCGGCCAAATGATTGCGTTGCTCAAAAACCGGCGCATTACTTTACTCGTTTTTGCCATATTTCTCTACGTCGGCGCCGAAGTGTCGATCAGCTCCGCACTGCCGGTTTTTCTCTCGGGGCAGAGCGATATTGGCATGGCAGGCGTCGGTCTGTTCTTTCTCGCGCTCATGTCGGGACGTTTTGCCGGCACCGTGCTGCTCAAAATTTTTTCTCCGCGCGTGTTTCTGATAATCACCTGCCTCGTCTCCCTTGCGGGGCTTATTGCTCTCGGTGCTATGCCGCCGTCGCTTGCCTTCATTGCGGTATCTTTAGTCGGTTTCGGTTTTGCCAACATTTTCCCCCTGGTCTTTTCGCTCGCGATCGATGAATTTCCTGAACATGCCAATGCCCTTTCGGGTCTGATGGTGACGGCAATTGCCGGCGGCGCCATCTTGCCACCGGTCATGGGTTACGCCAGCGATCATGCCGGCCTGAAGGTTGCGCTCGCTGTACCTGTTGTCTGCATCGTCTATGTTCTGTTCGTCGGCTTTGCCCGGCCGGTTGATACACTCCATGCTGCACCGAAGCGATAACCGTGTCGTACTCACGCTCGATGCGGGTGGCACGAAATTTTCGTTCTCGGCAATGGCGCGCGGCGAAATAATCGCCGGCCCGCTTGAACTGCCGGCCGAAGCGAAAAATCTCGAACGCTGCCTGAAAACGATTGTCGAAGGTTTTGCTGAAATGCGCCAAAGCGCCGGCGGCAAAATCGATGCCATCAGTTTTGCCTTTCCCGGCCCGAGTTATTATGAAGAGGGAATCATCGGCGATTTGGGCAATCTGCCGGCATTTCGCGGGGGCATTCCGCTCGGGCCGTTGTTGTCTGAAAAATTTGCGGTGCCGGTATTTATTAACAATGACGGCGATCTGTTTGCGCTCGGCGAAGCTTTGGGGGGATTTCTCCCTCAGCTCAATCATGAGCTCGAAATTGCGGGCAGCACGAAGCGTTACCGCAATCTGATCGGGCTCACGCTGGGTACAGGCTTCGGTGGTGGCATTGTCCACAACGGCCGGCTGTTTAGCGGCGATAACTCCGCCGCAGGCGAGGTGTGGTTGTTGCGCAACCCGAAATACCCGCATACATTCGCCGAAGAAAGTTTGAGTATACGCGCGCTGCAGCGTGTATATCGTGCGGCAGCTGGCGACCCGCGCGAGCTTAGCGCAAAGCAGATTTCTCTGATCGCGCGTGAGGCAGCGCCGGGCGAAAGTGGTGCCGCGCGTGCCGCATTTGCCGAGCTCGGCAGTGTGCTCGGCGAATGTATCGCCAACATTGTCACGATTATCGATGCGCCGGTTGTCATCGGCGGAGGATTATCCAATTCATACGATCTGTTTGCGCCGGCGATGATGCAGGCGCTGGATAATAACTTCACGAGGTTCGACGAGACCTCGCGCGTTGCCCGGCTTGAGATGGCGGTTTTTAACGTTGAAGACGCCACACAGCGAGAGAAATTTCTGCGCGGGCAGATGAAAGAGGCGATTCTGCCGGCAAGTTCGACCCGTGTGCGCTACGATGCGATGAAGCGCAGCGGCATTGGTGTGAGCAGGCTGGGTACCAGCCGCGCAGCCGCGCTCGGTGCGTACGTGTTTGCCTTGGAAAAATTGGGTAACCCGGCTTAAAGATTACCGCTGCGCTTACGGGTATCTCAGCGCCAACGGTATTATCGGGTTATCTGCTTTTTTTCTTCTGTCTGCGTTCGCGTAACTTTTTGACGAGGCGCGATGGTTTGCGCGGCTTCGGTTTTTTTAAATTTTCCGCAATGTTTTTTCCTACGTGGTCGCTGACCTGGCGAAAGGCACCGTAGAGGCCTTCACTGACGAGGTCGTGCGTTTCTTTTGCCCCCTGCGCGAAGCCCTGCGTCGCGGGAAAAAGTTTCAGTATGCCAAAGGTGATTTCAGAGATTACCCGATGTGAACCCTGCAGAAAAAGTGAACCCTGGTCGATGCCCTTCGCGACGAGCCGCGTGTTTTCTGCGGCGATGATGCGGCTGAGGCGCTTTGCCTGATGGCTGGTGCGCTGCTGCAGCACTGCGAGCCTGATGCCACGCACGCTTGCTTCGGCGGCCCTGAAGCGAAAAATCATCACGAGCGCCAGTAAGATGCCGCCCAAGGTACAGGCCGAAAGAAAAATCTGCAGTGCGGGACTCATATGTCAGAGGACAATCAGGCTGACTTCTGCATCCACATTCTTGCTTTTTAGCTGCTGCCGAGTCTGCGCTACTACCTGCTCATAAACTTTTTTTATCACAAGGTTTGGCGCGGTGCCGCTCGCGGCCTTGGCCAATGGTGACTCGCGGTGAGCGAGTTCAATAGGGTTCTTAACTTCGACGAGCATGCGGATCAGCGGTTCAGAGACTGCATTTGCCCGGCCGCCACTTTCGTTAGCAAGCAGCCGCAATGCGGCAATTTCGGTGCGGCAACTTTTCAGCGAAGATCTGAGCGCGAGCATATAATAAAGCGCAACGCCCGCGAGAAATGCGAGCGCGCCGATCAGCGTCATGAGCAGCAGATTCATAAATCCTACTACGCTCTTTGAGCTGAACCGTAAATGTCTAACCCTTATTTATTCTCTCTGTCACCGGCTGGCCATCGGCCTCGCCGTTGATGTCCAGGTATCTGACTTTGGGCATCAGAAAACCCGCATCCGCCTGAACGTAAAAATCGGTGAGGCGTGCGATTTTGCCGGCGATGACCATGCGCGCGGTGTAGCGCCCGGTTTCGCCCGGTTCGGATTCAATGCGGATTTCCCGCTCGGGGAGTGCATTGAGTACCATGACAAAGTTATCACCCTCTCTGCGCTGCGAGCGTATACCGAATGCCATTTGTTCGACGAGCAGAATCGGTTCTGTCACGTCGGGGCCTTTTTCAAACATTTTCCAGTAACCGGTGAGCGGATGCGGGCCGTCGGGTAGACCGCTGTCAGGCGAAAGGTGAATGGCGTAATGCACTTCGTTGCGGTTTGTGTTGCGCCGTACGAAGAAGAGATCGTGTTTTGTAGTCGCCTGCATGGGTGGCGAGAGGCAATGGGGCACACGCAGTTGGTGTAAAGCGCGATTAGGTTAAATTGCCAAGCTTACGAACCGTGGTCGCGACCGACTACCGGGCCTGGCGCAGCCAATCTGCATTGCCATTGTTTGGAAAAAACTAAATGCTGTAAAATAGTTTTATTCTTGACGCGGTGCACAAATTTGGGAGGTTCTGCCATGTCGCGCACTTTGTACGGCTATTCGCCTGAAACCATCGAAGCTTTCGGCCGCGAGCTCGAAGAGCTCTACGAGCGCACCAAGGCTAAGGTCGGCGTTGAAGATCTCAAGATCATGCAGGACCTCGACCGCTACTCGCGCTACTTCGACATCACGGGCCGCGCGCTCATTCACCTGTCACCCGAGCCGGTGACGTACCTCGCGGGCATCGGTCTTCTCGCCGCGCACTTCGTGATGGAGTTCACCAACGGGCACAACATTCTGCACGGCCACTACGACGATATTCCCGGCGCGGGCGAGATACACTCGCAGCACTTTCGCTGGGACAACACGATGGACGAAACCGACTGGAAGTTCGAGCACCACGTCTGCCACCACCCGTTCACCAACATCGCCGGCAAAGACCATGACTATGGTTACCTGATCTATCGGCTCAACCCGAAACAGGAATGGCAGCCCCGGCACCTGTTCCAGATGGCGGGGCTCTTGCTCATGCCGGGCATTGTCACGAGCTACATGCCGACATACATTTCGACGGCACGCGCGCTCGTCGAGAACCGTTCACCCCTGAGCGTCGACACGTATGGCCCGGTGGTGATGAGCGTGCTCAAGACACTCGGCCGTGACTACCTGCTCTACCCGCTGCTCGCGGGCCCGCTTTTTCCGAAGGTGCTCATCGGCAATATCGCCGCGCGCCTCATCGCCAATACACACCTCATGTACATGCTCACGTTCGAGCACCACGGCGAAGAGGTGCCGGTGGTCGATGTGCCCGAAAACGAAACGAAGTACGAGTTCTATCTGCGCCAGGTCATTACCTCGCGCAACTACCATGTCTATGAATGGTATGAACGGCTGCTCATGGGTTCGATCAACACGCACATGGAGCACCACCTGTACCCCGACCTGCCGTTCAACCGGCTCATGGATGTCGCCCCCGAGGTGAAGGCGATCTGCGAAAAATACCAGGTGCCTTACCGCAAGACCAGCATCTTCGAGGCATTCGGCGACCTCATGAAGATCGCGGTGACGAACAGCCTGCCGGTCAAACCCGGCGAAAGTGCACTCTCGTTACTCATGAACCCCGGCGAACTCGCGGGCCGCATTCTCGAAGGTGCACGGCAGTCGTGGCTGCCGCTGCTTACGGGCAACGAGCAGAGCACGTTCACGCGCACGACAGTTGTCTCTTCACGCAAGCTCAGCCCCGATGTCGTCGCGATCATGCTCAAGAACCCGTGGCCCGACGCGGTGTTCAGACCGGGGCAGTACATCTCGGTTAACCGTGACGCGCTCGGCCGCAAAGAGACGCGGCAGTACAGTATCACGCACTGCACGCGCGACACCATCGCGATCGCGGTGCGCAAGATTGAAGGCGGGCGCGTTTCACCGCAGATGCATGCGCTCGCAGCCGGTGACACGATTGAACTCGTCGGCCGCATCAAGGGTGAATTCACCCTGAACGAAGCTGACAAGAAGCTGCTGTTCATCGCCGGCGGTGTCGGATTAACCCCGGTTCTCTCTATGCTCTCGAGCCTCAATGCTGACCACGAGGCCGTTCTGCTTTACTTCAACCGCGGCGCAGAACACGTGCTCTTTCGCGATGAGCTGGACAAGCTTGCCCAGCGCGGCAACATTCGCGTCGTACACATTCTCGACACCGACGCCGATGGCCGTTATTCGCGTGCGCAGCTTGAGCGCCACGTGCCCGATTTCAAGGGTCGCGCGATCTATGCCTGCGCTCCGCGCGTGATGCTCGACCTGATAGAAAAAGACCTCCGGGAACAGAGCTACAATTTCAGTAACTACCACACCGAGCAGTTCGTTGCGCAGCAGGCGGCAAAGCTACCGAAAAGCGGTAAAACGCACAAGGTGCGGTTTCTGACCTCGCGCAAAGAGACCGAGCTTGACGAAAATGAAACGCTGCTGTCGGCGATTGAAAGTGCCGGCATCGTGATACCGACCGGTTGCCGCGCCGGCATGTGCAAGGCCTGCACGGTGCGCCTCGACTCAGGTGCCACCGACAAGCACCAGAAGGGCTTTCAGGGTTTGCTTACCACGTGCAACAGCTACCCACGCTCAAATATAGATCTGTGGGTTTAAAGCGTTTTAGATCTGCAATGTCTTAGGTGATATCAAAATTCAAGTTTATCCAGGCGCGAGAGTGCTTTCTGCATGAGGCTCGAGTGGCAGCGCCTTTTGAGTTCTGTCGGTGTCAGAAATTCCCCGCCGGCAGGTCCCTCTTTTACAATCAGAATTTTTACCGCAATACGGTATCGGGTGATGGCATGGCGAAAATCCACCGGCAGCGCATGCGCAGCTTTTGCGACTTTGCGGCGCAACGCATCGGGCATGGTACCCGGTGTGGCGTACTCGCCTTTGTCTTCGGGTAAAATGAGAAACCCGGGAAACATCAGCTCGCCTTTCAAGAACGGAAAACTGCGTCCCGCTTCAAAGACCTGATACTTTTCT
>JAEUSA010000447.1 GCA_016788945.1 Leptospiraceae bacterium | reverse complement strand
CTACCCGACGTCCGTGACGGTCTTAAGCCGGTTCACCGTCGCATTCTGCATGCGATGAATGAACGGGCTTGGCGGCAAGATCGCGCCTATGTCAAATCGGCGAAAATTGTCGGTGAGGTGATCGGTAACTACCATCCGCACGGTGATTCCGCCGTATACGATACCATGGTACGCATGGCGCAAGATTTTTCGCTGCGAGAGCTTTTGATCGACGGGCAAGGTAACTTCGGCTCTGTCGACGGTGATCCACCAGCGGCATACCGTTATACCGAAGCCCGGTTAACCTCGATGGCCGAAGAGTTGCTGCGCGACATCGATAAAGAGACTGTCAACTTTGCCGACAACTTCGACGGTACCCGCCGTGAACCGACCGTATTGCCTGCCGCTTGGCCGAACCTGCTGGTGAACGGTTCTTCGGGTATTGCGGTGGGTATGGCGACAAAAATTCCGCCGCACAACCTGAAAGAAGTCATCTCAGCGCTCGAGCTGCTGATCGAAAACCCCGATGCGAGCATCAAAGATTTGATGAAGCGTATTCCCGCGCCCGATTTTCCCACCGGCGGCATAATCATTGGCAAAGACGGGCTCAAATCAGCGTATACGACAGGCCGTGGTTCGATTAAAATCCGCGCCGTCGCGAACATAGAAGAAAATTCGCGTGGCCGCGAAGCGATCATCGTCACCGAAATACCGTACGAAGTACGCAAGAACGATTTGCTCGCCCGCATTGCTGACCTCGTCAATAACAAGAAAATCGAAGGTATTTCCGAAATACGCGATGAATCTGACCGCAACGGCATGCGCATTGTTTTCGAGCTGAGAAAAGAAGCGCAGGCAAATATTGTGCTCAATCAGCTCTATCAGCATACGGCACTGCAAATCAACTACGGCATCATTTTTCTCGCTTTGGTGAATGGTGAGCCGAAGCTCCTCAATCTGAAGCAGATGCTGCAGCATTACCTTGCGCACCGCCGCGAGGTGATTGAACGCCGCACACGTTATGACCTGCGCAAGGCTGAAGAACGCGCGCATATCTTAGAGGGCCTCAAGATCGCCCTCGACTTTATTGACGAAGTCATCAAGATTATCCGCAAAAGTGAAACCGTCGATGTCGCGCGCTCAGCGCTGATGAAACGGTTCAAATTGTCAGAGATACAGGCAAATGCGATTCTCGAGATGCGTTTGCAGAAACTCACTTCTCTCGAATCCAAAAAGATTCTCGAAGAATTAAATGAAATCAAAAAGCTGATCGGTGAACTCAAAGCGATTCTGAAATCCGAAAGCAAGATGTATGGCATCATTAAGGGTGAGCTTGGCGCTGTCTCGCAAAAGCACGGTGTCAATCGTGCTTCTGAAGTTTCTCTCGTCGATGCCGACTCGCTCAAAATGGACACTGAAGACTTAATCCAGAATGAGAATGAAGTTATCACCATTTCAGAAAGCGGTTATATTCGCCGTATGCCGCTCGATACCTTCCGCCGGCAGCAACGCGGCGGTAAGGGCGTAACCTCGGCTGGCAAAAAAGAAGATGCGCTGAAGCACGTACACTTCTGCCAGAGCCTCGACTATCTGTTGTTCTTCTCTACGCGTGGCAAAGTATTCTATATGAAGGCATACGAAGTGCCCGAAGCTTCGAAAGATGCGCGTGGAAAGCATATCAAAGGTTTCCTCAGTTTGGGTAACGATGAGGTGATTACGGTAATTCGTTCGGTGACCGAGTTCACTGAGAAAAAATACCTGTTGATGCTCACGCGTCAGGGTATTATCAAAAAGCTTGAACTTTCGCAGATCGCCAATGCCAAAAAAGGCGGAGTTATGGCGATGCAGTTTAAGGCTTCAGAGAAAGATTATCTCGTCGATGTAGCGCTCGTCGAAGAAAAAGACGACATCTTCATGGCGACCGCCGAAGGTTCTGGTTTACGCACGAATCTGGGCAAAATGCGTCCGCAGGGCCGTGCAGCTTCGGGTATCATCGGTATGACACTCGAAGGGCAGGACTACATGGCGGGTCTGGACGTTGTCAAAGGACAGAAGTCTTACCTGCTGGTGATCAGCGAAAGCGGGTACGGTAAGCGAGTGAAATATGATGAATTCGGTACCAAAGGCCGCGGTGGCAAGGGTATGGCGTTCTTCAAATCGACCGACAAAACCGGCAAAGCAGTTGCGATACGCACAGTGACAGAGAACGCCGAAGTTATCGTCACAACGCTGTCGGGCATGGTGCTGCGCAGCGAGGTGAAACAGATTACCGTGCAGGGACGTACGGCTTCGGGCGTTAAAGTCGTCGATATTAACAGCGGCGACAAAGTTGCCGATATGACAGTATATATTCCTGAAGACGGTCAGGGCAAGTGATTCACTTCTGGCGATTAGGTCTCAAACGCGCACCCATTATGTGGATTCTGGCGGGTGTATTGTACCTGATCGCCTATGTCGAAACGGCCGTTTTTGTCCGCTACCAGAAGTTTCTCAGTACGAGCAATCCGCTGCTGCTATACGCTTTCGCGTTGTTGCTGATCGGTTTTGCTTTTGGGCTGCTGATGGTGCAGGCGATCTTGTGTCGGTCGCTGCGCTATGAGGTGGGTAACTTTGAGACTCTCGGGTTTACGCGCCTGAAGATTCTCGGTTATTACGCGATGCAGAATCTTTTCGTGGCGCTCTTGGCGCTTTTGCCCGCGGTTTCTACTGATCTAATTCTCAACGCCTTTTTTTCGCAAAAAAATATGCCTGTGGCAAGCTTTGAGCGCGTGATCGTCGCGCAGTTCGTTTTAGGATTCACATTGATTTTCACCTTTGCCAATTTTATGGTGCTGTATTCGCGCCAATCACCGGCCCTGCTGCTGAAAGAAAAGCACTGAGTTATGCAGCTGCTGTGCAGCTTATCATGACGAACGACCAGCGCATATCGGCGCTCATCGGTCAATACGCGCCCGCAGGCCGTCTCGGCGGCGGCGACATCGCCGACACTTTTCTGTTGAAATCTCCGCAGGGTAAATTTGTACTCAAGACGGGAAAGCATCTGCCACGGGGTATGTTTGCCAGCGAAGCATATTCACTTTCGCTTCTGGCCACAGCGGGGGTCAGCGTCCCGCGCGTTGTCGCGGCAGAAGACGATTATCTACTGCTCGAATATCTTGCAGCCGGTGAACGTGACGATGCGGCGGCCGGCAGAATGCTTGCGCGACTGCATGCGAAAAAAGCGTCGCAGTCGGGGCTCGACCGCAACACTTTTCTTGCGACTCTTTTGC
The DNA here is from genome assembly GCA_016788945.1 of Leptospiraceae bacterium. Taxonomy (GTDB): domain Bacteria; phylum Spirochaetota; class Leptospiria; order Turneriellales; family Turneriellaceae; genus Turneriella. The sequence continues at coordinate 11,462 of JAEUSA010000447.1, read as the reverse complement.
AGAATAATACGTTGAGTGATGCTTGGGCGGATTTCTATTTTAACCAGAGACTTTTACCGGTGCTTGAACGATTACCCGAATACAACGCCGGGGAACAGGCAAAGTGGGAAAAATTTTTCGGCAAGGTGGCAAACCTGCTTGCAATGGTTGAGCCTGCACTGCTGCACGGCGATCTGTGGGCCGGTAACCGCTATGACGCCGCGCAAGGGCCTGCTTTTATTGATCCGGCATGCTACTATGGCGATCCGCTGATAGATATCGCCATGACAAAACTCTTCGGCGGCTTTGGTGTAGATTTTTACCGGGCTTATGCTGAACTCACACCGCGGCGTGATGCCGAGACCGAACTTGTGCAGATTTATCAGCTCTACCCGCTACTCGTGCACGCGCAGCTATTTGCCGGCGGCTACTATGCGAGCGCTGTTCGCTTGCGCGATATTTTTTTGCGCTGAGCGCGGCCGGGCAAATTCTTTGCGTTTTTCGGGCCCCGCCGAAAATCCCGGATAAACTCCATACGGTCGGTGATAACGACATCCGCACCGGTAGCGAACAGTCGATGCACCTGTTCGAGATTATTGACGGTCCAGAATGCCAAACCATACCCGCGGCGTTTAAGCCTCTGCATATACGTGGCCGATTCGCGCGATTCGTGCAGATGGATGTTGTCGGGTAGCAGTAAAAAACGGTAGAGGAAGTTCTTGCTATGCGAGAAAATTCCGGGTTCGACGAGCAATCCCACCGGTAACGGGCAGCGCAAGGAGCGCAGGCGCCACAGCGTCAGAAAATGGAAGCCCGAAAAGTACACACGGTCACGGGCCGGGGAGGCGAGCACCAGACGCAACGTCTCTTCTTCCAGACCGCGGGAGAAATCCCAGCGGTCGCGCTTGATTTCCACATTAATCAGCGCTTGCGGTGAAATGGCTGCGAGAACCTCTGGTAATGTGGGCACACTTTCGCGGCGAGCTTTCACCGTCGGATGCTCGTGTGTGATATAATGGGCGGCATTCAGTTTTTTTACCGTCTGCGCATCACTGTCTTCCATGCGCCCGTGACCGTCGGTAGTTTCTTCAAGGCGTGGGCCGTGCAGCAGCATGATCTGCCGGTCGCGCGTGCGTCGCACATCGAGCTCATGCGCGCGAAACCCTAACTTCTCAGATGCTTGAAACGCCGTAACCGTATTTTCCGGTATAGAGGCGTGTTTGCCGTAACCGCGGTGTGTCGCAAGCGCTGGACGAAAATCGTCAAATGCCCGGGCAAAGCCGCGCGGGCGATGGCGCACGTAACGTATGCTCAGCAGCAGTAACGCCGCGCCCGCAAGCGCGGCGGGAAAAATAACAAAAATCACCGGAGATCGAAAACCGGTTGCACGGCTTCTTCAACCGCTTCACCGCGCAGCAATTTTTTGCAGATGATTTTGCCTTCTTCTACTCCCGGCTGATCAAACGGGTTAATTTCCCACAGATAACCAAGGTATGAGACAACGTGCATCCAAAAGCAAAACCAGCGCGCCATTTCAGCTTCAGATAAATCGCTCAGCAGATATTCTGCCACTGGTCGCTCTTTGGCCGAAAGCGCCGATTCGATGCTGCGCATCTGTGCCGCGAGCACCTCGCTTAACGACTTGTTGGCAAAATCTCCTTTGACTTCACCGGTAATCAGGCTGTCACGGCTGCCATAACTTTCGGTGTGCACGAAACAATGCAGATGACGGTTCGATGCCTCCATGAAATACTGCAGCAGCGAGTGCTGGTCTTCTGGACCTTTGACGATCATCGGCAGCGCGGCGATGTGCGGTTTTTTGCCGAGTGATTCGGCCCACAGCTGCACCAGCCAGTGCCCCCAGTTGACGAGATCGGCGGCATAGACCCAGAAGGCGACGCCGGTGAATCGCGCGGCGAACAGGTTATAGAAGTGGATGGCCGTCTGTTTGGCGACATTCTCCGCTACGGGAATCGACAGTTCCCATTCTGCGTTGGCTTCGGCAAACGCACTCAGGAACGCCTTGACGTTGTAATCGACGAACAGCGCCGGCATCATGCCGACGGGGGAAACGATGCTGAAACGCCCGCCAAGGTTCTTGGGTATAAGGAAGGTATTTTTTGCCGTCGCGCCGAGGTCTTTGATTTGCGCCGGTTCGCTGGTCACAAAGTATTCGGGGACGCCCGGGAAAAACTGGCGGAACAGCGAAAGGTTTGCGCGTGTTTCGAGCGTGGTGCCCGATTTCGAAACGACGAGTACGGCTGCCTGCTTATGCTCGGCGATCTGCGCAATTTTCTGCATCGCCATCGGGTGAGGCCCTTCCCAGAAGATCAGTTTGTCTGAATGCGGATCGATCAGCGATTTGAGGGCAATGCCGCCAAGCGAAGACCCGCCGATACCGATAACAATCAGCGATTGGGCATCGAGCTGCCTGAGTTCGGCGGCCCATTTTTCCAGCGGGCCCAGCTCGCTGACTTTCATGTAATCGGTCGAAAATGACGCGGGCCATTTTTTGGCGCTGGCGTGCATCAGCTGATCGAGTTCGCTGGCGCGGCCGAGCGATTGCCAGTTCATCCAGAATTTGTTTGCGGAAAAACGTACCGTAGCAGACATGCGGTAGAGTATCCGGCGAAGTGAGGCAGTAAAGAATATTACGCGCTGAGCCTGAGCTTTTTTCTATCCCGCGGTGCTGTATTTCGACAAATACGCAGGTCCGGGGGAAAAAACGGTCGTTATTCTCCATGGGCTGTTCGGTTCGGCCAAGAACTTTGCTTCGCTGGCCGAGGGCCTCAGCGACCTCGCAACGGTCTACGCTTACGACGCGCGCAATCATGGCCGCTCGGAGCACCGCGCGACGCATTCGCTCGAAGATATAACCGACGATCTCGAGAATTTTCTTTCTGCAGAGGCGATTGAGCATCCGATTCTGCTCGGCCATTCGATGGGGGGCTTAACTGCCATGAATTTCGCGCGGCGCCACAGCCGCGGCGCCCGCGCTCTCGTCATACTCGATATTGCACCGCGATCGTACGCACCCGGTCATGAGAATGAAATCGCCGCACTGAGCATAGACGTTTCAGCCGCGCTCAACCGACAGGAAATTGATGCAGCGATGAGCCGCTATCTGAGCGACCCTGTCGTACGGCAGTTTCTGCAGATGAACCTGATGCGTACGGAAGCCGGTGTTTTCCGCTGGATGAACAATGTGGCGGCGATCGCCTCGTCGCCCGGTCGCACCGTTTTTCCCGAATATAATCCCCCCCTAAGCCCCGTGCCTGTGTTGGCCATTCGCGGATTGTTGTCAGACTATGTCAGGGACCGCGATGTCGAGCTCATGCGTGCCGCGTTTCCCGCGCTCGAAATGCATGATTTCGCCGATGCGGGGCATTGGCTGCATTACACGCACCGTTCTGAGGTCACCGGCCTCGTGCGCGGCTTTTTGCAGGGCTTGTCGAAGCACCTGCACTGAGCTTGTCGAAGCATTGACGCCCTCTCTAAAATACCGGTTTAGACTTGAAAACCGGGATTAACCTTTGCGCAATATTTTTCGATTCATTTCCCAGACCTGGATCCCGACGACGGCAATGGCAACGGCCGTCATGCTCGGCGTAGCGACCCATAGTTACATCTATGCGCAGCCCGAGCGCTTCATCGGCAAAAAAATCCGTAAGATTGAGTTTAAGGGTAACATCAACGTCTCGCGTGACACCCTTTACCATGATATCATCCAGATGAAAGAAGGGCAGGTGCTGACCATGCCGCTCTTGAACGGCGACATCAAGGCCCTGTTCGGTGAGGGCTCTTTTGCCTATGCGCGGGTTGAAGGGCAAGAAGTCGAAGGTGGTGTCGCGCTGACATTCCACGTGCAAGAAAGGCCGCGCATCAAAGAGATAACTTTTCTCGGTCTCGAAGAGCTTTCGGCCACCGATGTGCAGCAGGCAATTCCCCTGAAAGAAGACGAGGTCTATAACGAGCGTAAAGTCTCAGATTCAATACAGCGCATTCTCGGCAAATACCGCGAGAAAGGCCTGTTTAACGCCACGGTACGCGTGCGTAAAAGTGAAGTTGATCCTAAGAAAAATACGATCACGATACAATTTGTCGTCGACGAGGGCGAGCACATCAAAATTGCCAAGATCAACTTACTGGGTGTGACCAAGGCCGACCCCGAAGATGTCATGGCGGTCATGGAACTCGAAGAAGACGGTTTCATCGCCGACGGCACATTCAAGAACGAGACATTCGAGAAAGATAAAAACGCGATTCTGGATTTCTATAAGAACCAGGGTTACCTCGACGTCGAACTCGAAGACGCGCGATACGATTACCGCTGGAAAAACCCTAAAACGCAAGAAGAACGCGTCATCGTGATTACCTACAAGGTGCGTGAAGGCGAGCAGTATTTTTACAACGGTTATGACCTGACTTGGGATGAACGTTACCTGAACCCCACGACCAAAAAGCAGCTGTTTTCCCGTGATTACGTCGAAGAGTACTTCGAGTACACCAATTCAGATGTCGGCTCGGTGCTCGATAACGGTAAATTCACACGCGACCGCGGTATCGTTAACTATCTCTATTCGCAAGAGGGATATATCTACGCACGCGTGCAGCCCGAGCGGACTATCATTCCGCTGACAAAAGAAGCGATTGCAGAAAAACGCAACACTCCGCAGCAGAAAGAGTCTGAAAAGGCGGGTAAAGACTATTACAATTTGAAGCGGCTCGAGCGCATTCTCGAAAATAATCCCGAACTCAAGGGCCGCAAATTTGTACACACCAAGTTCATTGTCGCCGAAGGCGACAAAGGTTATATCGAAAATATCATCATCAAGGGTAACAAGAAGACATTAGACAAAGTAATCCGCCGTGAACTTATTATTCACGAAGGTGAACTGTTTAATTCAGAACTCGTGCAGCGTTCGCGCGAACGTGTGCACAACCTGCAATTCTTTAAAGAGGTAAACGTCGACGCGCGGCCCGGTTCGAGCGAAGGCAAAATGAACCTCGTGATTGATGTTGAAGAACAGCCTACCGGAACAATTTCGCTCGGTGGTGGTTACGGTACCAATACCGGCTTTTCTATTTTTACCGAGGTGGCCGAGAACAACCTCAACGGAACCGGACAGCGTGTTTCGGGCCGTGTCGAATTTGGCCCACTGCGCACGGCTCTCGAAGCTTCGTGGACCGAGCCCTGGCTTTTCGATAAGCCGTGGTCGCTCACGCTGACCGGTTTTTATGTTCGCCGCCGCGTGCTTTCTGGATCCATTAACATTGCGACCAACGATGAGTCGGCGACGTATAACCTCGATACAGTTGGTGCGACGATCGGTGTAGGTCACCGCTTCTTCGTGAACTGGGGCCATTACCACCGCTATTCTCCGCAGCTGTCGATCGCCAATAACGCCTCGAGTATGGTGGATGACTCGGTGTTTCTGCTTGTGCAGCGTGGCTGGCAGGTCAAAAACACAGTTACCAACGGCATTTTCTACGACAACCGCGACAATATCTTCAACACCACGCGCGGCGCGCGCGTCGAATTTTCTCACGACTTTGTCGGGCATTTTCTCGGTGGTCAAGACCACTTTATGCGCTACTATCCGCAGGTCGATTTTTTCTGGTGGCTGATGGACTATACGCTCTTCAATACTATCCGCAAAAACGTGCTCAGGCGCTGGCGTATTGTACAAGAGGTTCGCGCGTCGGCGACATTCACGCAACCGACGAAACCCCTTTACGGCAATCAAGATAACGCGACGAACCCCTACGTTGAAATTCAGGACCGTCTGTATCTCGGTGGTTATGAAAGTTTGCGCGGCTGGACGCTGTTTGATTCATTCTACGGGACGACACCCAAGGGTGAATTCTCGCCCGCTGGTTCAACATGGCGTAACGGTGGCTCGCACCGTATATTGTTTGGCAGTGAAATCCGCGTTCCGGTTGAACCTTCGCTGTTCTGGCTTGTATTGTTCTTTGACGCCGGTGCGCTGTATCAAAATTCTGCGGAATACAGCTTCAGCTCGATTACGCCGGCTTCGACAATTCAGGCGTACAATTCTGCTGCGCTGACGCGGGAAACCTTTGCGCTGAGCTATTTTCGCTATAGCTGGGGCTTTGGTTTTCGCCTGCAGATACCGATTCTGCCGCTGCGTATCTACCTCGCGAAACGCCTCGTGTGGGATCAAGATCTCGGCTGGTTCAAGGATCACCCCAACCAAAGCGGCTTTGAGTTTGTATTCGGTATCGGCGACCGCCGCTTCTGATTGCAATGGCGCAGAATTTCCTGCTCAGGCTTGTTGCACGTTCGCCTGAGGCAATTTCAAGCATTAATCCACCGCCCAAGGATGCAGTACCCGGCGAAGTCGCGCAAAGTGAACTGGACGGTCGTCTGCATTATCTGCGGGATTTTCACTTGCAGCCCGCAACCGATATCGATGCGTTGCGCAGTGCCATGCTCTCCCATTCTGCATCGCTGAGCGCCTATGCAATAATGCCGCAAGCGCGGCCGCAGATGCGGCTTGCCGTTTTTGACACCGATTCGACATTCATCGACCAAGAGGTCATCGATGAGATCGCTGATTTCGCCGGGTGTAAAAAAGAAGTGGCGGCGATTACCGAACGCGCGATGCGTGGCGAACTTGATTTTAATGCTGCGCTCGCTGAGCGCGTACAGCTGCTCGCGGGGCTTGATACCGAAGTTATGGCTAAGGTCAGGGATACACGCCTGTCGCTGACGAATGGTGCGCCTGAACTCGTGCGTGCGCTGCAGGCACAGCAAATCAAAACCTATCTCGTTTCTGGCGGGTTCAGTTTCTTTACGGGGCATTTTGCGCGCCTGCTTGGCATGACGGGTGAATTTGCGAATGATCTCGAGAGTGAAAACGGCAAGTTAACAGGCCGCACGCGCGGGCAAATCGTCAACCGCCAACGCAAGGCAGATCTGCTGCGCAGTGTCGCGGTAGAGCACGGTATTGCGTTGAATGCGACGGTCGCGGTCGGCGACGGTGCCAATGATGTCGACATGTGCCGCGCGAGCGGTATGGGGATTGCCTTCTGCGCCAAACCGGCCCTGCAGAATGAAACATACGCCGCGGTTTTTGAGCGGGATCTGCGCCTCATACTGCCGTTGCTGAGTAACTGAAATGGCAGATCTGCGGCCGCTGTTCGTGAAGAATGCAGCGCTGTTCAGGCAAAAACACCTTGTTATAGGTCGTGACACCCTCGACGAGGCCTTTGCTTCGCTTGGCGAGGCGGAACTCGCAGACCTGACTCTTGGCGTCGAGACGGGCAAATGGTTATACCTCGGTAAGCTCATGCATTCTGAACGCAATGCAGAACGCGAAGCTCAGCGGGCGGCAGAAAACCTGAGCGGTGCGCAGGCATTGGTCGCGGTTTCGACGGGCGCAGGTTTTTTGTTCGGCCAACTAAACCGAGCACTCGGCGAAACACTACTCATTGAACCCAGCGCCTATTGCCTTGTCGCATTTATCCTTGCGGGCAAATTCACCGATTATGGCGGCAAAATCACGTTGTTCGCCGATGATCTCAGCCGCAGCGATGCACTAGAAGAAATTCTCCCGTGGCTGCAAGGCAAGAACCTCAAAAAAACCCTGATCTATTGCCATCCGCCGGTTTTTGTGGCCGGTAAAGCGCTCTACACGCGCGCCTTCGAACGTGTTACCGCGCTGTTTGAAAAGCGCAGCGTTAATCAGGCAACAATAGTCAAATTTCAGCAGCTATGGAATAAGAATATTCTTTTGAATTCGCGCATCATCCGCCGTTCGGCGACGTTGAATGACCTGTTGCAGCAAACACCGCCGGCGGCGATCGTACTCGCGGGGGCAGGGCCGTCGCTTACCCAATCGATTCCAGACCTCATTGCTCTGCGTGACCGGTTTGTGCTGTTCGCCGCCGACACGGCACTCATTCCTTTGAACCGCGCCGGTGTTTTTCCTGATTTTGTTTTTTCCGCAGACCCGCAGTGGGTGAACCATTTTTTTGTTCAGTCACCATACGCGGCGCGCTCGCAGTGGCTGATGGATCCGGTCGTTTGTCCTGCAATACCACATTTTTTGGCTGAGCGCGGTGCGGTCACCGCCTTCTGGAACAATGTGTTTCTATCAGACACCGCGTTTCGCAGTGTTGATCGTGGCGATGTTGCCCACGGCGGGTCTGTATCGACCAATGCATTCGACATTGCGGTGCGCTGGTTATTGCGGCGCGACGCGACCACAGAACCCGGTAGACTCATTCTGGTTGGCCAAGACCTGTCGTTTCCCAACCGGCAGGCGCACTGCGCGGGCGCCGCACTCGAGTCGGCGGTTTTTGCCGGCAATCACCGGTTGAGCACAATGGAAAAGCACAACTACCGGCAAATGACGGCGATGCCGGTGCTGTGGGAGAAGGGCATCAGGGATAAAGTACGCACCAATGGCAAACTGCGTATTTTTCTTGATTGGTTTGCTTCCCGCGCGGCAGATCATGCCCAAGACAGAATTACGTTGATCAACGCGAGCGTCGACGGTGTTCTTATTCGTGGCTTTAGACACACAGGTTTGGGCGAAGCGCTATCAGGATTACCAGCGAAACAACAAACGGCCTCGCGGGTGGCGCCTACTTCCGGGACAACCGACGGCAAAACCCGTACATTGATGGCTGACCTTGATGAGCTGGTCAAAATTTCGGCTGAAAATGCGCGGCTTGCCGCGAATAAATCACCCGACCAGGCGCTGCGGCAGCGACTCGATCGCAACGACGAAAAACTGCGCAATCTCGGTCTCGCGAAAGATATTGCGGGCCTCAACGCACAGGCGATCATTCTTAAGATTACCGAACAGGGTGAAGACAGCGACGCGGTGCAGTTTTATGCTGCGATGGCGCGTGCAGGTCGCGAAGTCAGGCACTGGTTAGGCAAAGCGCTCTGACAAATTATCAACCACGCTAAAGTAGCTTCAGTATGCGCGCGGTGCGCCTACGCGTCGTGGCCACCAGTTTGCGGCTCTTCTGCAATTCTTTGAGCCCCACGGGAATCATGTGCCTGAGTTTTTTCTGCCATTCTTTGGTCTGCATCTTACTTTCAAAACACCGCTCGAGAATTTCGATCGCTATGGCGACCGAGGTTGAAGCGCCGGGCGATGCGCCGAGTAGGGCGACCAGCGAGCCATCAGCCGCGGCGATCACTTCGGTACCGAATTCGAGAACTCCACCCTGTTCTTCGTCTGCGCGTATGACCTGAACGCGCTGGCCTGCTGTCAGAAGTTCCCAATCTTCAGAACGTGCTTCGGGCATAAATTCGCGCAGCGCCTGCATACGCTCTTCGTGCGACTGCGTGGCCTGTGCAATCAGGTATTTGGTCAGTGATATATTGTGTAATCCTGCTGATATCATCGGGATAATATTGTCGAATTCGAGCGACTTCATCAGATCAAGGTAAGAACCTTTTTTGAGGAATTTTGTCGAAAAACCGGCGTATGGGCCGAACAACAGTTCTTTTTTTCCGTCGATGTAACGCGTGTCGAGATGCGGTACCGACATCGGCGGCGTGCCGACGGCGGCCTTACCGTACACCTTGGCTTCGTGTTGTTCAATGACTTGGCGGTTTTTACAACGCAGCCACTGGCCACTGACGGGAAAACCACCATAACCTTCGGCTTCTTCGATGTCCGATTTTTCGAGCAACGGCAGTGCGCCACCGCCCGCGCCGATAAACACAAAGTTGGTATCAACCTTGAGTTTACGTTTCTTTCTCAAATCGGTGATGTTGAGTTGCCATTGGCCATTCTCATCGCGATCAATATCCCTGACCTCGTGGTCATAGTTGACCGTAATTCCTTTTTGCTTTTCAAGATAGGCAAACATGCTGCGCGTCAGATTGCCGAAGTTGACATCGGTACCGTAGTCGATGCGCGTTGCCGCCACCTTTTCATCGTTGCTGCGCCCTGCAATGACGATGGGCGCCCATTTTTTTATATCGCCGGCTTTTCGCGTGAGTTTCATTCCCTGAAACAGTGGGTGACGCGAGAGTATCGCATGGCGCTTTTCGAGAAACCGTACGTTTTCTTTGCCGGTAACAAAACTGAGATGAGGTACTCGCCTGATGAAATTGCCCGGGTCGCGTATGTAACCTTCGGCAACGAGGTGCGCCCAGAATTGCCGCGACATTTCAAATTGTGCGGCGATCTTAATGGCCTTTCTGCAGTCGACGCGTCCGCGTGCCCGCATCGGCGTGTAGTTCAACTCACAAAAAGCCGAATGCCCGGTGCCCGCGTTATTCCATGCATCGCTGGATTCCCGCGCGGCTTCGCCGAGCCGCTCATATATGGCAATTGTGATGTCGGGTTCGAGCTCTTTAAGCAGCACTGCGACCGTAGCGCTCATGATGCCGGCGCCGATTAGTATTGCGTCGGGGGTCGGGGATTTCGCTTTGCTCATTGCGGTATCTTTCGTGTCAGAATGACCTGATTGCCTTTGTCATTGAAGACAACCGAATCGAATACACTTTTTGTCATAATAATGCCGCGGCCGTGTTCGAGCATGGACAGATAAGGATCATTACGTGCGCGATCGAGAAACGATGCGTGATCAAAGCCGTCTCCGTCATCGGTAACTCGGAACATCAGTATGCGCCCGTTGATCAGGTAATCGACGTACACGCGCCTGTGCGCGAATTTTTTATCCTGCTGACGTGATAGTAGGAATTCCATGTAATCGCCTTTTTCGATTGCCTGAGATTTCTGGTCGAAAGTAATGCCGAGGTTGCCGTGCTCGATCGCGTTGACGAGTATCTCCCGGAAACAGATGCGGATGGTGTTGACGACCGGTGCGGTAAAAAACCGATTCAACCTGTCGGTGAGCTTTTGGCTGAGTATTTCTGCCTGCGTTACATTATTGCCGATAATGTAGCGGCCCTTTTCTTTTTCGAGAAATCGCTGCGCTGCGTCTTCTTCAAGGCCCGAAACCTTGCCGACTATTTCAATCTTCCAGTGTACCAGATTCTTTTGCAGTACGATGTGCACATCGACCGGTTCGAACATGTGTTTTTTGCGCAGCGTGGTTCTGAACGATATCTGGCCATGGTTTTCGGCGAACTCGCGCAGTCGTTCGCGGACAATGTTGCGGTTTAGGTCAGGGTCGCCTTCAAGGCCGTCGGGTACAAATTCGTACAGCTTACGACCGATCATCTCTTCGGGGTGGTAACCGAGCATGGTGCGCACGCGCGCATTCATACTCAAAATAACCGCGTTTTCATCCATTTGGAAAATCAGGTCACGAGAATCATCGACGAGATGCCGGTACTTCGCCTCGGCAATCTCCAGTTTCGGAATTGTCTCATTGAGCAATTGTTTCGTCTGGTCTTTTTCGTCGGCAAGTTGCTTCTCGGTAAGATGTACCTGTCGCCAGTTGAAAATGGAATAGATAAACAGCAGCGCCAGCGCTGCAAACCAGCACAGATAACCTGCCACCTCGGCGATGTCGTCGGGTAG
>JAEUSA010000438.1 GCA_016788945.1 Leptospiraceae bacterium | reverse complement strand
TAAAAGAAGGGTTTCACGAGAATAATACCGGTCGTGAACGAATAGACATCCCACTTGAGAGTTAAATCGTCGCGAAAATCGAGAGTGGCGCGCGCCGAATTACCTTCGCTGCCGTCGCCATCGGGGTCGAATTCGAGATTGTCGATGCGCTTGGTGAACGACGCACTCAGCCGGCCATGCATGTACGCGAGATCCAAGGGGGTAATAATCGCCGGCGAATACCAGCGGTCGCCGTTTTTCTTCACCTGCCGCGTATAGGTGATACCAAAATTGAACGGCTGCACCGCAAATTGTGTGCCCGACGCTTTGAACGAAATTTCAGGTAGATAGAACGCACGCGCCTGAATTGCATTGCGCTCATCGATGCGCGCCCCGCCGACAACGCTGATCGCATAGAGGGGCAGGGACGTCAGCCTTTCATCGCCCGTCTGCTTTTGCGGCAAAAGTATGCCCACGGAGGGTTCAATTTGCAGTTTTGGCAGTTCAGCATCTTGTCGCTGTATGCCAATCGTCGAGGAAAACGCGGCTGCGTTGACAATGCCGGGCCCTGCCTGTGAAGCGAGAGCGAAGAAAACTTTGTCTAAGCCGGCGTCGAGTTTTCCGATCGCCTGCTGTATCTGCGCCGAAGAGAGATCCACGGAACTCGAACTGATCTGGATCTCTGCACTCAATGCAGCGGTGAGGACGCAGGCGCCAAGAAATACCGCAACGGACTTCACCATAACCGGGCTCCGATGTAGGCATTGAGCGCAAAGCGCTGGTCGGTGCGCGGCGCTTCGATCGCCATAAGTTCAAAAGCGATGCCGGCAATCAGCGCCTCGTCGAGCAGTTTCTGGTCGATGCCGAGTCGCAGGTAAACGCCCGTCGAGCGGTCGATGCGCGCGATGTCGGCCTGGGCTTCGGGGTACCAATTCTTCGTCTCGGCAAAACTGAATTCACCGCGCGGCGTGAGTATGCGCGAGGTCACCGGCAGCTGCACTCCGAGACCGATGCTCCAGTGGATACCCCAGTAGATGTAGATATGCCGGTAGTCGATACGCAGCTGTGAGTGTGCGGCGTTGACCAGCTTGTCGGGATTACCAATAGCATTGGTTGATGACAAGGTGATGCCGTTGGAATAGTTTGTCAGCTGGCCGCGCACGCTGATAAAAGCCGCGTCTTCTTTCCACAGCTGATAAGGCAGGCTCGTGAGTAATCCCACTTCGGCGCCTTCGTTGTTTTTTAGCAGCGTATTATTGGTGACAATGCTGTTGAGCCCCGCCGCGACGGCGATTTGCCAACGACGCTCAGGAATTTCTTCAGCGCCGATTGAAGTCAGGCTGATGCCGCAAAAAAATGTAGAGAGAAGCGCGGCGCGCCGCATGTGCACCAAAACCTGATTCTGGCTTCAACCGGCAAGCTTTGTAATTGACGGCATGCAGGCCAAACTTATGCGCAGGCATGTTCGTTCGCGCGCTGCTCGTCATGGCAGCACTGTTTTTCTCTTCTGCACTTTCGGCGCTGGAGATTTTTATCAACCGGGCCTATACCACCGATGAGAAACCCGTGGCGACCATCTATGCGACGGGTGAGGGCGCCTTGTTCGTCAGGCTTTACCGCATTGATGATGTCCATGGTTATCTCGCGGCGCAGGCCAATGCGCATACCGTCACAGAAAAGAATGAAAGGCTGATGCAGCCGGGTTATTTTCTCTGGCGCAGCGTTGTGGAGAATTTTGAATTTGCCCTATACCAGATAGCGAGGCGCTATATGCGCTCTGATTACCGCGAACGCCTGCGCGCCGACCTCGGCTTAAATAAGTATTCGTTTCCGTTCCGTGATCGGTTTCCCGAGACCAATCTATTTGCCCCGCTGAAGTATCCTATTGTCGGTGAAAAAAGTATTCTCATCAGGGCGCGGCACTGGCAGGCCGTGCGGCATGATTTCGGCAAGTTGAATGCCGGATATTATCTCGCCGAAGTCTCACAGGGAAGGCATATTGCCCATGCGCCTTTAGTTGTCTCTGATGTGGCGATGGTAGCGAAAACCTCGCCGGTGAATGCTTTGATCTATGCGGTCAATCTGAAGACCGGGCAGGTTTTGCCTGAAGGTGTCGTTACTGCCTATGCGCGCGTCAAAAATGAACTTGTGCGCCGGCAAACGCTCACGCTCAAAGGCGGTTTAGCCCACAGCGAAAACACCGAATACCTCAAAGACTCGGAAAATACGCTCTATGTTCTGCAGGCGGGTAATCATTTCGCCTTTTCAGACCTCTATGCGATGGATGTCAATACGAGGCTTTACGAATCGGCGATCTACAGCGATCGTCCCGTTTACCGCATCGGCGATACCGTTCAGGTGCGTGCTGTGTTCCAGCGCAAGCAGGGCGCTGCTGCGCACGGCAAGGTGAAATACCGTGTGCTCTCGGGTGATAACGAAACCGTGATCAGCGGCGAGGGCGATCTTACGCCTGCCGGCGGCATTGCTTTTTCTGTGAAGACGCAGAATCTGAAGCCCGCGCGCTATTCGATTGAAATGGAGCTGATGGGTGAAAAGCACACGGGGAGTTTCCTGATCGAGCAATACAAGAAGCCGCAGACACGATCGACGCTGACGGCTGTCAAAGCTGCAATACTCTCGGGCGAAAACATTGCGGCGGATCTCTCTGCGGGCTATTATTCGGGGGAACCATTAGCGGCCGCGGCGGTTGAGGTCACCGTCGAACGGCAGCGCATCAGCTATCCGTGGTGGTGGGGTTTCGGTTATAGCGAATATTATGGCGAAGGTGATGACTACAGCAGCTGGGAGTTTGTCAAAGATTTTGATTACAAGCTCGACGCACAGGGGAAGCTCGCTTTCCGTTTGCCGACTGAAAGCCGGCAGACTGCCGACTACACGTATCGAATCCGCACGACTGTCAAAGCACAAAACCGTGAAGAAACGCAGGCGACTGCGCGCATCAAAGTGTACCGGGCACCGGTAGCGCTGCGCGTCTCACAGGAGAACTGGTATTTTTCTGCGAATCAGCCGGTCAGTTTCAAAGTCACGGCAACTTCGGTAGCTGATTCGGCGCCGGTCAAAACCAGCGTCGAAGCACAACTGGTGTACCGCAGCTATGACAGCAAAACGCAGAAGTATATCGATACAACCGTCGCCACGCAAACGTTGAAGACCGACGATTTGGGAGAAGCGCGGGCCGAGTTTGCCGCGACGAAAAGCGGCGGCAGCTACTTGATTCGCGTCAGTGCGAGCGCAGAGGGTCGCATAACCGACGACACTATTGAGACATATGTGTTCGGTGCGGGCGAACTCTATGACGGTATGTCGGAGAACGTGGAGAGATCGATTACCGTCAGCGCTGACAAAAAGAAGTATGAGCTTTTTGATACGGCTAATTTTGCGATCCGCTTACCGGTCGATAAAAAATTGCCGGTGCTCATTACTCTCGAAAACGACCGCATACGTAAATATAAGCTGCTCGATGACTCATCGGCGGCATTCGTGTATGCGCAGCAGCTGACCAGCGAACTCACGCCGAATTTTGATTTTACCGTGACCGCGCTCGGAGTCGATAAGCAACCGCGCATTTTTTCCGGCAGCGCGCAGGTGGTGTTGCCCCCCAAACACCGCATGTTGAACGTCGAGCTGATCGCTGACCGCGAGCGCTACCGGCCGGGCGAAGAGGCGAATATTCTCGTTCGCACACTCGATGAGAAAAAAAATCCCGTCAGCGCTGAATTTTCTCTCGGCGTCGTCGACGAAGCCATTTATGCAATTCGTGAAGACCGCTTCAAGTCGCTGCCGCTCGTGCTCAATCCAAAACTCTATTCCGCCGTGGTTACGGGCAATTCACTCGCCTTTAATTTCTACGGTTACGGCGCTGAAAAAAGCCTCTATGCGCTCTACCGCAACCAGATGGCCGATGCCGCAGGGCTGCGCAAAGGCGAAAGCCGCAAGGTGACGATCCGCAAGAATTTCAAAGATACGGCGTTATTTGAAGCATTCGGCAAGACTGGGCCCGACGGTGTCGGGCGTGTGCGCGTGCCATTGCCCGATAACCTGACCGAATGGCGTATCACGACGCATGCACATTCTTCAGCCGGTATGAGCGGCAGCGAGCGCCTGCGCATCGTCGCGGCGAAAGATTTTGCGCTGCGGCTTGCGCAGCCGCGCTTTTTGCGCGAACGCGACGAAGCCACGCTGCGGTTGCTCGTTTCGAACCAGCTGAAAGAAAAGCAGACTGCGGTTTTTGAAACCAAATTCGAGGGATTAAAACTTGCACGCCCCATGGCCACGAAACTCGAAGTGCCGCCGGGAACCGAGCGTTTCGTTGACTTTACCGTCACGGTGCCTTCTTACCCGCAGCAGGGTAAGAGCACGATGCGCTTCATCGCCCGCAGCGAAAAAGATAACGATGGCATTGAGATGGCGCTACCGGTCTTGCCATATGGCGTCGAGAATTACGCAGCGACGCAGAGGATTTTTGCCGACGGCCAAGCGCAGTGGAAAACGCGGCTATCTTTAGACGCCGATGCGCGCGCTGAACTCGCCGAGTTGACGGTGAGCTTTATTCCCGGTACAATACCTTCGATTCTCGAAACGCTGCCTTACCTCATTCAGTATCCGTACGGTTGTGTCGAACAAACGCTGTCTACCTTTCTGCCTGCGGTGTGGGCCTCGGCGGCCGCGGGAGAATTGCGCCTGCCGTTACCCGTCAAAAAGGCGAAGCTGGCAGAGATTACCGACGCCGGCCTGAAGAAGCTATATGGTTATCAACACGGCGACGGCGGCTGGGGTTGGTGGTCAGACGATGCAACCGATCTCTACATGACGGCGTATACACTATGGGGCTTGGGCGAAGCAGCGGCGGCCAAAATTGCCGTCGACCGCAATGTGACGAAGAAGGGT
>JAEUSA010000391.1 GCA_016788945.1 Leptospiraceae bacterium | reverse complement strand
GGCAATCGAAGACATGACCGAAATTCGGTTGCTAGTGATCAGGTAGAAGCTATGGAGTATAAATTTAAGGCAAAAGTCTGGATTTTTACCGGCCCGACGCCATGGCATTTTATCACCCTGCCTAAAAAAACCGCCGTGGAAATCAAAGCATTCCATGGGTCTGCGGCAAAAAACTTTGGCACGATCGGCGTGTTGGCACAGATCGGAAAAACCCGTTGGAAAACTTCGGTATTCAGTGATACCAAATCACAATCGTATGTACTACCGCTTAAAGCCGAAATCCGCAAAAAGGAAAAAATTACCGTTGGTAAAATGGTTCTCGTGCAGTTGTCGGTGATTTGAATATTTCGTCAGGTCAGGGAGGCGTAGAGCGCCTTACACAATCTGAGTGTTTTGTCGGGGCGCACTTTGTAATCCATCTTATTGCAAACATAACCGAACGCAACTTTCGCTTTCGGGTCAGCGAGTGCCACGGGACCGCCCATGCCCGAGTGACCGAAAGCCTCGGTGTTCGGAGAATACAGCCAGCGCTCTTCTTTCAGAAAGCCGAGATTCCAGCCGAGCGGCTTTTGCAACACCATATCATAGCGCAGCGGGTTTTCTCTGCTGAGCTCACGCATAAGCTCGGCATTGGCAAATTGTATTTTGCCGGCTTTGCCGCCAAGTGAGAGAACATTCATAATCGTCGCCAACGAGCGCGCACTGGCAATGCCATTCACCCAGGGCAGTTCAAGCCTGCGTACCCATGCCTCGTTAAAAATCTCTATGCTCTTGAGACCGACATCGGGATTCATATACGCCTGCTCAATCGAGCGGTTACCGGAGAGAAACGCGCGACCAATGCGGCCTTCAGTCGTGTCGCCCGTAATGATATCGGGTACCAAAGCCGTCAGGCGGTCAAAAACCGAAACGGGGTAAAGCGTCGCCACCTGCGCATCGCAGCGCGGCGGCAGACCGATAAAACAGTCTATGCCGAGTCGGTGCGCGACTTCACGCGAAAAAAACTGCCCTACAGATTCGAGCGCAACATGGCGGAAAAGTTCGCCCGCATAGGCACCCCACACTTGCGCGCCATAGCCCTGATTGCTGCCCGGGACAAACAGCGGCTTCTGCATGATCATCGCGCGGTAAACTTTGGGATAATTGTCGCGAAAGTCTGAAAGTTTGAGAGGAGTTTCAATTGCATAGAGCCCGGCGCGGTGTTCGAGCAACTGACGGCAGGTGATGTCTTTTTTTCCGCCAAGCGCAAAATCAGGCCAGTAGTCCGAGACCGGCTTATCGTAGTCAAACTTGCGCCGCGCAGCAAGTATCAAAAAGCACAACGCCGTAAGGGCTTTGGTTACCGAAAAAACCGGTACCAGCGTATCGGCATTCCATGGCGCGGCTGTTTTTCTGTCGCTTTCACCAGACCATACATCAACGACCTTCTCGCCTTTGAGGTACACACAGATAGCAGCGCCGGTCTCTTGTTTCAGCGAAAAGTTTTCTTTAAACGCATCGACCAACGGGGTAAAACGGGTGTGCCATTCGCCTTGAATATCTGCCACGCGGGCATATTTGCGCCGCCGATGGCAGCGTCGCGAAAAAAATCAGCACATCGCTGACGTCATCGCGCGCGATTGCAGGTAAAACGCCGTCGACGGCGCGAGCGCAAAATCATCGGGTAATGATATACCATAACTGTGCATCGCAATGCCAATTACGGCAAAATGGTGCACCGTATGGCTCAGCAAAAACTGCAGTTCGCGTTCAACGCTTGAGAAGGCGCTGGGTGCAGACAGGGCCGGGTTATGGTTTTGCTGTACACGCAATGTGCCGCCATGAGCCAATTGCGACAATTTATTGCGGATCTCCCTCAGTGCGCGCTCTGCGGCTTTGGGGTCACGACCGCTCTCGGCGTCGCGGTCGCGCTGGTCATAATCAACCTCGCCTGTGCCCACCCCCGAAAGAAAACCTTCGTAGTGCTGAATGATGTGGCGAAAATGGCTACCGCAACTGCTGCCGTAAATAATCTTCGCAGAACGCTGATAATCTTCAATGCCAATACGCTGCAGCGTGGTGAGTGCCCGATCAATCATCGATAGGTTCAGTTCGACAATATTTTGCGAAACCGTATCAGGCACGTACACCCCCCACAACCTGCTGCGAAAAACTTTCCCGAATTGCGGCTTCGTGGCGCGCAAAAAATTCCGGATCAAAATTTGCTTCGGATAAAGAGTCCATAACCGAATGAATGGGCCGCTTCGAACCAATCCAATGTGCACAAACGTCTTGCCTGAGCCGTATGCCAATCGCATGAATACCCAACAGTTCACCGCCCGTCTTATTCCAGTTGAGTCGTAGGCATTTATCGCCGGCGGAATTCTGCCAGAAGAAACTGGCAACGCCTGCAGGTACTTCTGCCGGCACGTCGCCATAAACCTGGTATTCGAGATGAAAAAATTTTGCCGAGTTAAACCAGATTCCTGGATTATACTCAACCGGATTACCGCACAGAATTTGCCCCACAGTGATGCCGTGTTCTTTGCCGGTATACCACACCTGCTCAACCTTACGGCGGCGCGGTGGCGCGTCGCGAAACTCGGCGCAATCTCCCGCTGCGTAGACGCCCTCGAGTGAGGTTTCAAAGCGGCGATTGACGAGCACACCGCGCGCGACTTCAAC
>JAEUSA010000348.1 GCA_016788945.1 Leptospiraceae bacterium | reverse complement strand
CTGTATAACAAGAATGCCCGCACAGACCAATCCGGTGCGGATTCAAAACAGAACGACAAGTTTGATACGCTGCGCAACATCATTTACGTCGGTTATAAGTTCAACGACAAGTTTGTTTTTAACTCAGAAATCGAGTTCGAGCACGCCGGTGGTGCCGAGGTTTACACCGAATTTGCCACCATTGATTATTTGTTTGATCCGCGCCTCAATTTTAAGGCGGGCCTGATGCTGATACCGATGGGTATCTATAACGAAATGCACGAAGCACCGACGTTTCTTGCCACCACACGCCCACTGACCGAAAGTCGCATCATACCGAGCACTTGGCGCGAAAATGGCGCGGGCATTTTCGGCCAGGTCGGTGATTTTGCGTACAAACTGTATGGCGTCACCAGCCTCGATGCGCGCAACAGCACCACAAACGCGGCGAACTTCAATAGCCAGGGCCTGCGCGGCGGTCGCCAAAAAGGCGCGAACGCAATTTCGAATGAATTTTCCGGCGTGTTGCGCGTTGATTATGTAGCCATACCGGGCAGCGTCTTCGGTGCTTCGGCCTACTGGGGAAAAAGTGGGCAGGCGGATAATAGCACGCACGAGACAGCAATCGGCGATCTACATGCCGACGTGCGCTTTAAGGGAGTTTATGCCCGTGCGGTGGCCTCGTGGGCCAAAGTGACCCAGGCTGATCGTATAGTTACTCCCATAACGAACAGCTTCAGCCTTGCGGATCAGATGTACGGTGCTTATGTCGAGCTCGGTTATGACGTTTTTCGCCTCTTAGACATCCAACAGGAGCTTTATCCCCATATTCGCATCGAGAAAATCGACACACAATACAAGGTGGCTGAAGGCCGCCGCTTTGATGCGCAGTATGAGCAAACTGCGTTTACCATAGGCCTTGCCTATAAACCCATTCGCCAGATCAGCGCCAAGGTAGATTACTCAATTTACAGCAATAAAGCTGACACGGGGGTAAACCAGCTGAATTTCGCTCTCGGCTATCTTTTTTAAGGCGATTGCGGCCACGGGCTTTTTCCCGCAGAATCGACGCGTTTTGTCTCTTACCTAACCCAAGGACAAAACGCGCTGGCCTCGGTCTTACGACAAAATAGTTGACGCCATGTCTAAATGAGAATTATTCTCATTATTATCCATGCGCGCGCTCGCGAAAATCCGTACCGCGATACTGGCTACGGTAGTCACTTCTGCCTCGTCGCTGAACGCCCGCGTGATCCGCACTTTTCCCGAAGCGGTGCAGGCGGTTTTTCCCGCAGCCGACAATGTCAAACGCCAATCGGTGTACCTGACCGACGCACAAATGAAGAAAGCCAGCGAGCTTTCGCGCGAAAAAATTGATACGGCTCTGCTGATCGTCTATAAAGTATCACGCGCAGGCCAGCTCTTAGGCTGGGCATACCTCGATACGCACCGCGTACGCACGCTCAACGAAACTGTACTGATCTGCATCGACACGCGCGAACGCGTACTGCACGTCGAACAACTGAGTTTTGCCGAACCGCAGGAATACATGGCCTCTGACCGTTTTCTCGAACTATTTAAGAACCGGCAGCTCGATAACAGCCTGTCACTGAAGGGCAACATACCAAGCATCACCGGCTCGACGCTGACCTGCAGCGCCATTACCTCGGCAGTGCGCCGTGTGCTGGCGCTGCACAAGATTGTTCTGGAGATCAACCCCGCCTGATGTTCACGCAGCGCTTCAGACTTTTTTTCTACAGCAGCGGTTACCTCGCGCTTTATACGGGCTTTTTGCTGATTTTTTTTATGGCGCGTCCGGCCGATTTTTATCCCACACTCAGGCACCTGCTGCTTAAAAGCCACATCGTCACGGTTGTGCTCTGGCTGTTTACCTGCGGCATGCTGTTCAGTATTCATGTGATACCGCAATTGCAGGCCCGCATTCAAGAAGGCCGCAAAACAGGAATCGTACTCATTGGGCTCATTGCGCTGATGAGCTTCAGCGGTTTCGCCCTGCAAATCGTATCGTCAGCTGCGGCGATGGATTACGCACGCTGGTTGCACATTATTACCGGCGCGGCGTTTACCGCACTGTTGCTGATTCACCTCGTGCTGATCAAAGCTTCATTTCGCATCTGGATCGCGACCGTTCTGGTGGCAAGTCTGCTGCTTGCCATACCATTCTACCTGCTCAAACCCAAAGACAACTTTCCCGATGAAATACGGCTGACACCCGGTGCGGGCACTGAGCAGCCCGGCGTGCAAAAAAAAACTCCGTAACACGCCAGCTGCCCGCGATGGGCACACTATTCACCGCTGACTTATGGTGCGCTGATGCGCAGCAATGTGAAAGCGGTTTTACGGCAGTGCGCGACAGCCTGACGCGTATCGACTCGCTCATGAGTGTCTACCATGCCAGCGAGCTCACTCGCATCAACCATGCGGCGGGCAGCGGCGAATATTTACAGCCGGTGAGTACCGATACGCTGACGGTATTGCGTTACGCAATAGATATTGCCGCCAAGAGTGAAGGGCTATTTGAGCCGACGATTCTGCCGCTGCTCAAGGCACAGGGTTTATTTCGTGAAAATTTTGCGACGGAAATTGCACCCGCAGAGCAGCACAAAATTGCAGAAGCAAAAAAACTCGTGAATTATCGGAAAGTGCGCATCGAACGGAACCGCGCGGGCCTCATGGACAAAGGCATGGAACTCGATTTTGGCGGCATCGCCAAAGGTTATGCCCTCGATGATATCGCCGCCCGGCTCACGGCAATGGGCATAAGGCAATTCGTACTGAATTTCGGCGGGCACTTGCTGGTGCGTGGCATAACGCATGCGACAACCATTGCCGACCCTGACGGTAGCGGCACCCTCGCCCGCTGCAGAATAGACAGCGGCTCACTTTCGGTATCTGCACAAGATAAACGTTATGTAACGACAGACGGGAGAAAAAAAGGGCACTTGATGCATCCGCAGAGCGGCGAACCGCACGAAAAAAGCGTACTCGCCCTCGTCTACCACGACTCAGCGATGGCGGCCGATGCTTGGTCGACCGCGCTGTTTTTTGCGACGCCGGCAGATTTTGAGCGCGTCACATTGAAACAACAGATCGCCGCCGTGCTCGTTGAGCAATCGGGAACAATGCACGTCTCCGATTTATTCGCCGCGAAAAAAATCTGCGAGTTCAGCACCAAGCGCTGATGCTGTGTTTTTCGATCGGCTTACCGCCCAAAAGCATCTGCCCGTCTTTCTCTTCGATCAGAGCGGCAAAATCGGGTGCAACCGAGGCACCAACCCCTGCATAACATTGAAGGCGCGGATAAAACACATAAAGCGCTTCGTCATCCGCATTTTGGATGACGTGCACTTCGTTCACCGGAATCGTATCGAGGCTGTCGAGAGTGATGACATCGCCGTCAACGCGGAAGACCGAAAGCAATGGTCCTTCGACTTTGATATATCCCTTTTCGGCAAATTGCCGGAAAGTCTGGTAGATATAGATTCCCTTTGCGTCGCGAAACAGATGCTGCTTGAAGTGCGATATAACCTTGTGATTAATAATCTCTTTTTCACCGGTGAACCAGCGTGAGTTACCCTGTTTGTCGCGGGCAACGCGAATATTGGTGAATTCTTCTCGCGCGTGATTGTGTTCAGGTATTCGTGACGCCTCTGGCGTCACAGATACTTGGGCTTATAGTCGAAGTGGTGCTGCGATTTGATCCAGCGGATGGTGCGGCTGCGCGCGCGCATCACAATCGATTCGGTTACAGCGCCTTTTGGGTTGAAACGGACGCCGCGCAGCATTTCGCCGTCAGTCACACCCGTCGCGCAGAACAGAACGCTTTCGCCCGCGGCCAATTCTTCCATCGTGAATACCTTATCGGGATCTGTAATGCCCATTTTCAGCGCACGGCTGCGCTCTTCATCATTGCGGAATTTGAGCTGGCCCTGAAAGTCGCCGCCCATACATTTGAGGGCTGCCGCCGAGAGTACACCTTCGGGTGCACCGCCGGTGCCTAACAGAATATCAACCGGGGAGTCATCCATGCAGGTCGCGATCGCGCCTGACACGTCGCCGTCACCGATCAGCTTGATGCGGCAACCGACTTCGCGTACCTGTTGAATCAGTTCATTGTGACGCGGCCGGTCGAGAATGCAGACGGTCACGTCTTCGACATATTTGTCGAGCGCTTTCGCCAGACGTTTCAGCGTCAGCGGCACCGGGTCGGTAATATCGAGCGCGCCTTTCGCTGCGGGGCCGACGGCGAGTTTGCTCATATAGGTGTCGGGAGCGTGCAGAAAGCAGCCTTTGTCCGCAACGGCAATAACCGTGGTCGCGTTGTAACCGCCCTTTGCGGTAATCGTCGTACCTTCGAGCGGATCGAGTGCGATATCGACCGGCAAACCACCGGCACCGACCTCTTCACCGATGTAGAGCATCGGCGCTTCATCGCGTTCGCCTTCGCCGATGACTATTTTACCCGAAACCTGCACGACGTCGAATGCCTTGCGCATCGCATCGACTGCGGCTTGGTCGGCGATCTTCTCATCGCCTTTACCCATTTGCCGAGCTGCGGCAAGCGCCGCGGCTTCGGTTACGCGTACGAATTCGAGGGCGAGGTTGCGGTCCATAGTGTTACTTCGGTTTCCCGGCGGCGGGGGCCGTCGCGGCCGCAGGCGCTGGTTTCGCTGCTGCGGGAGTCGCGGCTGCGGCAGCTGGTTTTGCCGCCTGCCCTGCAGCAGGTGCCGCTGCAGGAGTACCACTTGGCGCTGCCGCGCCCGCTGGCGCCGCTGCGCCTGTTGGTGCCGTCACGGCCGGGATTTCTTTATTCAGTTGTTCTGTCGCAGCGTCGGTTGCCCGTTTGGATGACTTGAGGGCCGCCAGACCGAAACATATAAGGAGGAAAGCAGCGGCAAATCCGCCGGTGATTTTCGTCAATGCGTCAGCCGAACCGGCGCCAAACGCCGTTTGAGCGCCCGAGGCGAACATACCGCCCGCTGCCCTGTTCGATTGCAACAGGATAATGATGATCATGAGAATCGAGACGACGACCAGAAGTACGGTCAAAATCGTCGAAAAAATATCTGCCATGCGGGTAAAACGGCGGTCTGAGACAGGGCGTCGAGTAGATTAGGCCTGGTACAGCCATAGGGCATTTTAACCCTATCGGGTATTTTGGTTGACCGCGCGACATAAATGCGTCCGGGACGCTATGCGCAAATTATTGACTTTGACGTTCGCGACGGCGCTCAGCATCGCCTGTGCAAAAAGCGCTGGCAGTCTCGGCGATGCCGCATACACCGTCGAAGGCACACTCAGCGACGCAAATAGCATAGCTCTTGCCAACGCAGAACTCACGATCGACACTCCGTTAGTGAACCCGAGCTCGAATGTCCGTGCAGGGCTCGTACAGTCCAAGGTGCGCACCAGCAGCGCCGGCAAATACAGCATCAACGTCAATGCGGGTAAAACCACGGTTGCGGTGGCAACAAGCAGCGGCACCAATCTCGGTTCGTTTTCGTTTACCACCGCATCGACGGGTGTAAGCGATCTGGCCTATTCGAACGGGGCGCAATTTACTACCACAACGCCGACCGTGACCTCTTCGTCATCCGGCTCGGCATCAGCGATATATCTGTTCGGCACAAGTAGCTCTGCCACCGGTGCGGGCGCCACCGGCGGTGCTGCGCTGGCGCTGTGTAACTCTGCCAAAACGACGTTGGGCGTTTCGGGTTCAACCGTCGGTGTATTTTACAGCACAGCGGCGCAGAACATTTCGTCTGTGTCAGGCATACCTGCAAGCGCACCCGTCAAAGGCCCGAATGGCACAACCATTGCGAGCAACTGGGCTGCACTTTTCACCGGCACCATACTGGCGACTCTCGACGCCGCAGGAGTTTTTACCACAACACAGACCTACTGGACAGGCTCAACATCCGCTGGGGCAGCCCATACCAACCACTGTGATAGCTTTACAAACCAGTCGGCGGGCGCCGCCGCGATCAATCAAGGTATGCAGGGGCGGTCAGATGCGACCGGCAGTACTTGGATAGCTGAATCGGTTGTCGGCTGTTATCTCACGCGTCGCTATCTCTGCTACGCTTATTGATTCGGTTTGCGGCGTGTCGCCGCGAACGAGGTAGGATTTATGTCGTTAACCAAAGTCTCACTGACACGCATCGGTGAACCGTTTCATTTTGAGGCGAAAAATTCTGCCGGCAATGCGGTACATATCGATGCCGGTGCTGCGATCGGCGGCACCGGAAAAGGCGCGCGACCGATGGAACTTTTGCTCATGGGTCTCGCCGGCTGTTCAGGCATCGACGTGATTACTATTTTGCGCAAGCAGCGCCAGACAATAGAATCCATGAGCGTCGAGGTCGAAGGCGAACGCGGCGAATCGCAAGAGGCGAATCCGTTTACGGGTATCGTGGTAAAATTCGCTTTAACCGGACCAATTGACGAAAACCATTTGAAACGAGCGATAGAACTTTCGATGGATAAATATTGTTCGGTTGCGAAAACACTCGAAAAAACGGCGACTATCAGGTGGGAGTACACATTGAACCCGGGGCAGGCACAATAATGGAACAGAACACGCGCAGCATACGCGAACAGACGAGCCGCAGCGCCGAGCGCGAACATTCGGTGCCGATCTTTATGACGTCGAGCTTTGTGTTCGAATCTGCCGAACAGGCGCGCGCCCTATTCGCCGAAGAGCAGCAGGGTAATATCTACACGCGCTTCTCTAACCCCAATACCGATGAATTTGTACGCAAGATGGCGATGTTAGAAAACCTCGACGACGGATTTGCCACCGCGTCGGGTATGTCGGCGATTTTTACCAGCATGGCGGCACTGTTAAAAAGCGGCGACCACGTCGTCTGTGCGCGTTCAGTATTCGGTTCAACACACCAGATTTTGACACAAATTTTTCCGCGCTGGGGAATCGAATTCACCTATGTCGACATCGCCGACCAGTATAACTGGGAAAAGGCATTCAAGGCCAACACACGCATGCTGTTTCTCGAAACGCCGTCCAACCCGTCCCTGGATATCATCGATCTCGAACACGTCGGCAAGATATGCAAGGCGCGCGGCGTTTTACTGAACGTCGACAACTGCTTCTGCACTCCCGTGCTGCAACGGCCCGCCGATTTCGGCGCCGATATTGTTATCCACTCCGCCACCAAATACATCGACGGCCAGGGCCGGGCACTGGGCGGCATTATTCTGGCACGCAAAGACCTGATGAAAGACATTCGTTTTTTCGCACGCCACACCGGCCCTGCGCTTTCACCGTTTAATGCATGGATTTTTTCGAAAAGCCTTGAAACACTCGAGCTGCGCATGCAACGCCATTCAGAAAACGCCCTGAACCTTGCGCAGGCGTTGAGTAAAAATGCGGAAATTGAGAAAGTCATATATCCATTTTTGCCTGACCACCCGGGTTATGCGCTGGCGAAAAAACAAATGAAATCCGGCGGCGGCATTGTGACGCTGATCGTCAAAGGCGGCATTAACCGCGGTCGCAAATTTCTCGATTCGCTGAAAATGCTTTCGCACACCGCCAACCTCGGCGACACGCGCACCATCGCGACGCACCCGGCTTCCACCACGCATTCCAAACTTAGCGATCAGGAGCGCGCCCAGGTAGGTATTCTGCCCGGTATGGTGCGTATTTCTGCCGGCCTCGAAAATACGCATGACATACTTGCCGATATTGAGCAGGCATTGAACGCCTCCCGCTAAAAAAAAGGCCGCAGGGTTTGCAGTTCAAACCCTGCGGCCAAGCCAATCTAAGGAGGTAAAATGAAACTAACCCTGCCGGGCAGCCGCCGGATGCTCAGAATAGGGTTTTAGGTGCGCAATGCGATCAAAAACGACAATGCGACCTTCGGCGATGAGTTCGTGTTCGATATCCGCAAGCGCTGCCATCGAAGTATGGTCGACATAATGGATCGCTGAAAAATCGACCGTTACCTGCGTCTTGTCAGCGGCCTGTCGTATGCGGTCGGTCAGCGAAAAAAGGTTGGTAAAAATAATGGAACCGCGCGGCTTAAACGTAATTCTGCCCGGCCCCTCTTCTATATCGACACCTAAGATAAAAAACTCCTCGCGCTTAACTCCTCTAAGCACGAGTACAAGTATTTTCATGCCGAGTCCCGCTGCGATGCCGACTAAAAGGTCGTGCGTCAGCGTAAAGACGAGCGTCGTGAGAAAAATCAACAATTGTTCCACCCCGGCATCGAAGGCATGCTTGAACTCCGAAGGCCGCGCGAGACGAAAACCCACGATGATCAGAATGCCGGCGAGCGCCGCATCGGGAATCAGGTGAATGACATTCGGTATCAAAAACAAGAACAACGCGAGAAACAAACCATGGAAAAAATTCGACCACTGCGTTTTGGCGCCGTTCGACACATTGGCTGACGAGCGCACGATTTCGGCGATAATCGGCAAACCACCGATAAAACCGAGCAGCATATTGCCGACGCCGTTGGCGATGATTTCTTTATTGAGATTCGACGAGCGTTTCTCGCGATCGAGTTTATCAACCGCATTGGCGCTGAGCAATGATTCGAGGCTCGCCACAAAATAGATGGAAAAAATCGTAATCAGTGAGGTCGGAGTAAAAATGGCGCCGAAATCAGGGCGCGGCAAGGCCTGTATTACCGAAGCCGGCAGCGTCACTAAATATTTTTCCCCCAATACATAGTCGCGACCCATAAAAAAATAGTGGTGTTGATGCTGCAGATCGAAGATAATACCCAGAATTGCCGAGACAATGACCGCCACGAGCGGAGCAGGAACCTTCTTTAGCACCTGCCATTTCGCCACCAAAAAGAATACCATGACCGCCAGCGAGGCAAAGCCGATGATGGCAATCTCGGGGTTCATCCCCAAGACGCTTTTCGGAACTTCTGCATAGAGCGCCAGCGGTGCCTTGGCTTGCGGCGTAACGCCGAGTGCCACGTGTATCTGTTTCGATATAATAATGACGCCGATTGCCGCCAGCATGCCGTGTATGACGTTGACCGGAAAAAGCGCCGCGTAGCGCGCGAACTTGAGAAGTCCCGTGACGATTTGTAATCCTCCCGCGATCACCATCGCCGCCAGAAAGCGCTGAAACCCGAGTTTGGCATTGCCTTGGCCCAATGAATCGATACCATGAATGACAATCACAATCAGGCCAGCAGCCGGGCCGTGGATCGCAACGTTTGCGCCCGAAAGCCGCGAGACGATAAGCCCGCCAATCACGGCAGCCATTAATCCCGAAACTGCGGGCGAGAGTGAACCGTCACCGATTGAGGCCGCCGCGATGCCAAGGCATAGCGGCAGCGCAATCAACGACAAAATAAAGCCCGCCGTCAGATCAACTTTCCAATGCTTCTTCAGGTCAGTCAGTGCTTTCATAAATTCCCCCATTATTTCGCAAAACCGAGTTTAACATAACTTCTGAGGAGCGTGACCGCGTTGATAACGAACGCGCTGCCGATGAAAAAAGTCTCATAGGCGAATTTTTCTGCGCTGAAATGCAACAGAAGGTCGTCGCCGAAAAAGGTCGGACTCAGAGTGAAACCCGACATCCACAGAATGCCGATGAAATAAATATTCACCGGCCAGCGGTGCGATTCAGCTGCACCCGCATATTCCCGGGCCTGCACGTCGGCAGGCACAAAGTGCAGACCGAGACGGGCGATGAGAAAACCTCCCGTGATGCCGGCAAAGTAGAGCAGGCTGTGGATTGCATTCTCGGGGCTCAAATAGATGACGGAAAGTCCTTTGAAGCCGGCGGACAATCCGGTCATCCACAACACCTTTGCCGGATTCACGCGCTGCCCCAACGCCGCGAGTGCCACATAAATTGCCGAAATGCCCAACACGACGGCGCAGATGACATTCACATTCTCGCCGAGATACCTGCTGCCAAAAGTAACGGTCAGCAGAAGCACGAGGATGATGTTGATAAAGATAAAAGGCGAAAACAGGCGGGCACAAAACCGGGCAAAAGCCTTGAGAGCGAGCCATAATGAAGAGACAATCTGCTCGGCGTATCCCTCGGAAAAAGAGAACGCGAAAAAATAGTAGCGCATCTTTTCGCTTAAGTAGCGCGTGAAGTAACCTGAAAATCCGCTGCTTAACACGGCGCCTTCAGCCTGCTGGCGCAGATAGAGCACCATGACTGAAGGTGATGCCAGTAACTGGTAACAGCGCAGTATGGCATTGCCTAAGAAGTGGACCATTGCCACTTCGCGTAAGCCCAGCGCCAGCTCAAAGAACATCAGACCTACCTGCGCAACGGAGGCATAACCGATCTGTCCTTTGATATTTGATTGTGTCTTGAGCGATATACTCGCACTGAGCGCCGTCAGCAGACCGATGGCACCCACGGCCCAAGGTATCGCCGGCACCGCCCGCCACAGCGGATACATACGAATCAACAGGTACACACCTGCATGAATCGACAGCGCACCGTAAAAGATGGCACTCGAAGGTGTAGGCCCTTCCATCGCCCGCGGCACCCAGAAGGAAAAAGGGTATTGCGCAGACTTACCCATCGCCGCGAGCACAATGAGGATGCCAATCGTGACAAAAAACCAAAGGTTTAGGCTGACAAAACCCGGGTCGAGCGCACGATCGGCATACTGCAGAAAGAAATATTCGCTGCCGAGTTTGTGAAACAGCCAGGCGCCGAGAAACAGACCGACATCGCAAAAACGGTAAATGGCGTATGCCCTGAGGCTGTTGCGACCCGGTTGCAGGCGAATGCGGTAAAACCCAATCAATAGAAATGAAGAGATACCGACGATCTCCCAGCCGGCAAAAAGGACATCGATCGTGGCGGCGAGTGCCACAAGCGAAATTCCGCCGACGAAAAGAAACAGTGAAGCAAAAAAGCGTATATAACCGCTCTCGCGGTGCATATAGCGCTGCGAAAACATGAGGACAAGCCCCGTCAGCACACCGATCAGCAGCTGGAATGCGACCGAGTATTTGTCGATCAGCAGCAGAAACGTAAACTGGTAATCACCTTCGGTGAGCAAATGGCCGCAGGAAATCTCGACTGCCTTGAAGCCCGAAAGGGCATACAGCGCCGCCAGCGATACCGTCAAAAATCCATTGATCAGATTACCGCCGAACACGATGCGCGAAATGGCTTTTTCCGAACGCCAGGGAGAGGCGACGAGAATGCCGGCAATGATGAGCGGGTAAAGCACGAGAGATTCGGCAACAATACGCATCATGCTTTGTTACCTCCTTGTAATCGGGCCGACGCGAAGACGGCATCCTTGCCGGCGTCGGCCTGAATACCTCCGTGTATCACCGCACGCGCATCGACGCC
Source organism: Leptospiraceae bacterium (assembly GCA_016788945.1). Taxonomy (GTDB): domain Bacteria; phylum Spirochaetota; class Leptospiria; order Turneriellales; family Turneriellaceae; genus Turneriella. The sequence goes on along the minus strand of JAEUSA010000348.1, from coordinate 449 downwards.
GTCCGTGGCGGCGCGTTGCCTGTTACCTCCATGTAACACGGCAGGTTTCAGATTTTCGCGCTGGTGGCGATATGCGGCTAACGAATTTTCGTAGACCGGTGGGCGCTGCCCTGACAGATTCAGTGGAACAAATTTTCCCTTAAGCCACCAGTAGAACTTTGCCGCCCGGTGGTCATAGACGCAAAACTTCACCCAATCTTTTTCGATCCACTCGCGTACGGGCGCATTGCCCTCGAGCGTGCGCTTCACGACAGACAATCTTTGCTCGACGAGAATCATCAGCCGCACCGGATCGTGGATTTCGATCATCTGTTCGGGCAGCCCCGTACGCAAATCTCCTTCAGAACCATTGCCGACGCCGATCAGCGAAAAAACGTTATGCGGCAATTTCGAACCCGCACCGTAGACCGTGTTATCAACGCGTGAGAACAGATACTCGAGATTAATGC
>JAEUSA010000277.1 GCA_016788945.1 Leptospiraceae bacterium | reverse complement strand
AAAACGCGCCCGCACCCGGGTCGGTTGGGTGCGACCCCTATCGGCTTGACGACCTCATTTCGACAGTCACTCCGCCTTATGGAATTCTTTATCGATACGGCAGACGTAAATGAAATTAAATCAGCGCATGAATTGGGCATTCTCGACGGTGTGACAACGAACCCTTCGTTGGTGGCAAAAACCGGTAAACCTTTCAAGCAGGTCATACGCGAGATTTGTGCGATTGTTGAAGGCCCGGTTTCAGCCGAAGTCGTCGCCATCGAAAAAGACGCTATACTAAAAGAAGGCAGAGAACTTGCCAAACTGGCAAAAAACGTGGTGGTTAAAGTGCCGCTAATTCCAGAAGGATTAAAAGCGGTAAAGGTTTTTGCGGCCGAAGGCATTAAGACCAACGTCACGCTGTGTTTTTCTGCCAATCAGGCATTACTTGCCGCCAAGGCCGGCGCTACCTATATTTCGCCATTCGTCGGCCGCCTCGACGACATCAGCACCGACGGTATGGAGCTGATCGAAGAAATACGCACGATCTATGATAACTATGATTTCAGCACAAAAATCTTAGTCGCGAGTATACGCCATCCGATTCATCTGAAGCAATCGGCAATGATCGGTGCCGATGTGGCAACGATTCCGTTCAGTGTCTTCGGTCAGCTTGTGAAGCACCCTTTAACCGACAGCGGTCTGGAAAAATTTCTCAGCGATGCAAAAAAATTCAATTGGGATTAAGCTACGGAAAAAACGACCGCCAATCTGAGATCGTGTTGCTGTATTAACCGCACAGAGGCCGGTTCGGCTGTTTTGCGTGGCAATGCACGAACACCTGCGCTTCATATTTATTTTCCGTAGTGCAGAAGTTATGGCGATTGTTCTATCTATCACCAACCAGAAAGGCGGCGTCGCCAAGACCACCACCGCGCTATCGCTGGCACATGCTTTCGCGCGCAAAAATGCCGACCGCAAGGTTTTGCTGATCGACCTCGATTCGCAGCGCAACGCCACGTCTATTCTGCTCGGCAATCAAGAGATTACCCCGGAGCGTTCGGTTTATTCTCTTTTTCAGACGAAGAAACCCGAAAGCGGTGTGTTGTATGCGACCAAAATGCCGAATCTCAGCATTATACCTTCGAACCTGCACCTCGTCGAGGTCGAATCGCAGCTTTCCGGTGCGCTCGACGGGTTCTTCAGGCTGAATGATGCACTGCAATCGCTGCGCCACGAATTTGATATCATCATTCTCGATTGCCCGCCGTCGCTTTCGGTCATTACGATCAATGCGATGGTGTCGGCGGATTTTTTGCTTATTCCGCTGCAGATCTCGAAATTTTCGATCGATGGTATCCAGAATATACGCGATGCGGTGACGACGGTAAACCGGCGCTACAACGCGCACCTGAAGATTGCCGGCGGATGCCTCACGCTGCATGACGGTCGCACGACGCTGTCGCAGGCAATGATACCCGAGGTGGAAAAAATTCTGCCGATGCTCAAGACGACGATACCGCGTTCGGTAGCAGTCGAAGAGGCACACCTGATGCGTCAGGATATTCATGACTATGCACCCGGCAATAAGGTGGCAACGGCATACGCGGCGCTGGCAGACGAACTCGAGGCGGTTTTTGCCGCAGACCGAGGGGGAGCTCCGCCTTGAAAAAGTCGCGCAAGGATATTTTTCGCAAAGCCGTTGCCGATAACCTCAGTGACAAGGGGCAGGAAAGCTCTGAACTCGGTGATTTTGTCTCTGATATGCGCCGTTCGCGCAGCGAGAACGAACAAGATGCATCGCCTTTACCAGAGGAAGCCGCTAAAAGCGAAGGCAAAAATGACTTGCCGCAACAAAAAGAAGAAAAAGAAACAGGCAGAATTATGGAAAGCCGCCTGAAAAGACTGACGGCGGGCCCGAGCCAGCCCGCAGCATTTGCCGACGACGATGAGCCGCCACGCTGGCGCCGCTATGCGGTGTTCGGCGTCGTCGGCCTGTTGGTGCTGAGCCTGATGTACTGGGCGTTTTTTTCACCCGGTTCGCGGCCGACGATTTACCTCTCGAATACCGCAATTGAAGAAACCACGGCAAAGAATCTGGCGACGACGAATCTTTCGTTCCCGCGCAATAAGACCGTCTACCTGTTGTTTTCCAGTGGCGGCCGCCTTGGACAAGAAAAACTGATTACCCGGCTGACCGAGGTCTACTCTGACTCGAGCAATATGATGAAAGAAGAGACGATGGCACAGATCGAAGGCAGTGTAAAGTCTAACTGGCGCTACTTCACGACACAATTCCAGAAAGAGAACTTCGATCATGCGGGCCGATTCAGAATTCATGTGCTGGCTCCCAACGGCGAAGTGCTCGCCTCACAGGAATTCCGCGTTCAATAGGGAGATTTTCCGCAGTGCGGGTCTCCGGTAATTTTCTGCTGACACGCTCCGTTTTTGTAGCGGCTTTAGCCGTGCTGATGTTGAACTGTGCATCGTCGCAGCAGCGCGACGAAGCTAAATTCAGTTACCAGAATTTATATCAAGACCGCTATGAACGGGGTTACGGCGGAATTATTCCGGTGACGCTCGAGCGCGGTGAATCGTATAGCGGCACGATCAGCCATGACCAGAAGTATCTCTATTTTTCTTCCAACACCTCAGGAAATTATGACATCTACCTGCGCGATCTGAACGACGTTTTTTCGGTACCGGTGGTGACGACGGCAACCAACCAGCGCGAACCTTCCATCAGCCCCGACGGTAAATACCTTGTCTACGTTGACGATGAACTCGACCCCGACGGTGATATAATCTTGCTGAAGGTTAATCCTAAAAAACTGATCGAGTTGCATCGTGATCGTGAGCAGCCGGGTGATGAATGGTTTGCTTCGCGCGCAAAAAATCTGACAAATAGCGAGAAAAAGCGCATCCGGTCGCGCGATGCGAACCCTGCGTGGTCGCCCGACGGCAATTGGATTGCTTACAGTTCAGACCTTGTACCGCAACACGCCGACGACCTCGGCCCCGGTGCCGGTGCTCTGCAGAATATCTGGCTCATGCCGGTATCTAACCCAGAAGAAAAGCGGCAGCTGACTACCAAAGGCGGTGTTATGCCGTCGTTTTCTCCGGACGGCAAACGAATCGTCTATATTTCTTACGAAGGTGCCGGTTCTGCCGGCGCGGTGTACGAAATCGACATCGCCAGCGGAAAAAGACGCCGCTTCACTTCAGGCAAGTACTTAGATTTTTATCCGACTTATACTCCCGATGGCAAATCGATTGTGCTGACGCGCATTTCCGCTGACAGCAACGGTGACGGTCAGATCGACAGAAAAGATTCAGGACAGATCATACGCATCGAGCCAGATGACGATGATACCGATGCGCCACTCGACACGCTCGACGATGGTGCGGTAGATGATGACGAATATATTCCGCTGACTGCGCGCAGTGATCATGTGTTTGATTCGCGGGTCAGCGGTTTCATCGGTGGTAGCGTTCTCGTCGCGCAGCTGAAAGGCGAAGACATTAACGTTGGTTTTATTCCGCTTTCCGGCGCGATTCCCGCACGGCCAGACATACGCCAGCAGCAGACCTATCTGCGCGATATGATGGTGCGCGCCAAAAACAAGACGCGGCCCTGCATGGGTTTCAAGCAGCTACCGACTGCGTACGAAAACTCGGCGGATATTGAAGTTTATGAAGCTATCAGCCGCATTCGGCTGTCGCGGTGCGACAAGAATAATGACTACGAATTTCAGGAATTTATCCGTGACCTCACGGTCGAAGAGCAGGCAATCTACCGGTTACTCAATGATTTTTCCGTGATGATACCCGACTATCGGGATCTCAAAGGAATTGTGCATCTTGAACCGCTCGCCGATACCGGTGATCCCGAAGACTATTTTAATGTGGTGCTCAGCGAAAAAAAGATCTGGAACGAGTACCGGGACGGCGACGCCGATGATGGGCGCGACTATCAGGCAATACTCTCTTTTATCCGCCACGAACAGGCGCGATTTTACCTGCGCGAAGGCAGGCATAAACAGGCGGTCGAGGTTATTCGCCGCGTCATTCGGGCAAATTCCGCTTATCTCGCGACGGATGAACTTCTGCTCGAAAGTGGCGTTGCCGATTCGGCGACTCTGCCGGCACTCGAGTTGATTTACCTGCTTGCTGATCAGCGAGACATAGCGTTGGTACCGCGCTATTTTTCCGGTCTGAAAACCACGCAGGTGACCGTTCGGCCGCATATCCGCCGGCAGGCGGAAATCGCCCTTGGCGGCTTCTACAACAGGCAAGTTGCCGCCGGTGGGCAGGCAGCGCAACGCGAATTTCTCAGTGCGTATCCCGAAAAAAGCCACCGCACGGCGCATGCACTGTTGTGGCTCGCCATCGCCGGCGACGCTTTGGCAAAAGGCCGGTATGCAGAATCGACGGCGGCGGCCGAAAAAGTAAAATCACTCGCAGCACCCGGCTCGCTTCTGTATTACGATGCTGAAATTATTCGCGGAAAGATCGCCGAGGTGCAGTCGGGGGCAGCAGAAGCGATCGCTATTTTTTCTGCCGCCATTAGTTCATTCCACGACTCTGAGGCGCCGAAGAGCGCACAGGAAATTATCGCTAAGATTGCCCAATACCATAACGACCGTGCTGGTATTTTCAGGGCCGAAGGTAAAGATAGCGAGGCTGCGGCCGAGTACCAAGCCCTGCTCGATCTGTATCTTTCAGCTCACGCCAATCGGCTTACCAAAGAGATTGGTGGTGGCAAACTGCTCGATGACGCGCTCGATCTCGATCAGGTGGCGTTGCGTGCGGCGGGCAATGATGAAGCGCTGTTAGAAAAAATTCTCGAGTTTTACGATTCTCGCATTGATACAGCGCGGCGCTTTCTGGTCTCAGAATTTATTTTCGGTCGCGGATTTCTCAGGGCGCAGCTCGGCATCAGAACACACCTTATCGCCGAGAATGAAGGACTCTCGAAGTCTGCTAAGAAGCGCGTCTTTGAGTATTTCCGTAAGGCAGAAATCGATCTTAACTGGTGTTTTTTTGCCAACGCACGTTTTGCCGACGCGTACATCATGCTCGGGTGGATGTACCAGTTCATAGACGAAAAACGCGAGATCGTGCTCGATGCCGCTTCGGGAAAAAGAGACCGGGAAATTTACGAATCGCTATACCGTGCTTATTTTCCCGATTACCTGTTCGAAAAGAATATTCGTTTGTACCAGAAAACGCTGGCTCTGTTTGGAAAAACCGGTTCGCCGCGCATCCGCAACAGCTTTCACCTCAATATTGCGAATAACTACTTTTTGCTGAACAACTACAGTCAGGCAGAGGCACACTACTCGTCCATACTCGACGCAAAGGGTAATCCCGATTTTCAGTTTGAATCTCCCGAACAGCAGATGATGTTTTATTATCATTATGGGCGCGCGCTCTATTTCAACGGCAAAAATGACATAGCGGCACGTTATCTGCAATATGTCGAAGCAAACCTGAACGCACGTTATCCGCTCGCTGGTTTACCGGCTGATAAGCAGCGGCTGAATCAGCAACGCCGCGAAATAGCGTACAAGATTTTCGCCTTGAACAGCGAGTATATGCAGAATTTCTCGGCCGCGATTGATTACCATCGTACCGTGTTGCGAGAGCGCAAGAGCGTTGGTGCAGATACACCGGTTTCCATGACATATCTCGAGTTAGCCCGCCTGCAGTTGCGGCAGGGTAATTTCAGCTCTTCGCTCGCGAATACCGCGCGCGCTGAAAAGGCACTGGCGCAAGAACCTGAGATCGAGGTACCGAAGTTCAAATTGCGGATTAAATGGTTTTGGATCTATGAGCCCTGGACCACCATCGTCGGTGCTTTTTATAAATTATCTTACGATGATGTGTATATCGGCGAAAATCACCTTGCATTCGAACTGCCAACGGTCAACCGCTATCAGTTGTTGTATTCGATTCGCGCCGATATATACCGCAGCAAATCGCTGCTGCACGAAGCCTCCGAGGCTTTGGCAAAGCTGATTGAATATGCCAGAAAAGATAAGACCAAGCATGGCGCCGAAACACACAGCGCAGCAGTCAGCCGGCGGGCTGAGATCGAGTTTCAGTTAAAAAACTGGGATACTGCCCGTGAACTCTACGAGGCTGCACTAAAAACAGCAGAAAAGAATAGTAATGCGATGGCTACGCGCACGCTGCGCAAGAATATTGAACTATGTCGGTTGCGCAAACTGGAAACAGAGACAAAACCTATAGACGAAAAAATCACAACCGCGCGCAAAGAAGCCGAAGAAATTCGCAGGTATGTGCAGGCTGTAATTCAAGATCGGGTAGAGGCAGTAAAAGAAGCTCGGAAAAAAAATAAAGATGCGGCGAAAACCGTGCTGTCGCAAGAAGACGCAGCAAAAATCACCGCCGAAGTGCAGCACGAACTTCAGCCACTGATGTTTTTCGAGGGGCTTTACCATGCGCACGAAGCAGAATTGAGTGATTTTGCCGACCGCGTCAGGCCGCGCGAAGAATCTTTTGATCAGTTTCTGGAACGCAAAAAACAAAGGTACGATGGTTTTAATGCCGCGCTAAAATATTTTCGTGGGTACGGGCGCGATACGACATTGCCAATTCACTCCGCTTTTGAACCCGACCTGAAGAACAACGGTCTACGCTTAAAGTTGGCAATGAATCGCGCGAAACTCTTACAGGAGATGAACCTGTACGATGATTCGATTGCTGAACTAAAAGAAGTGCAAGAGCGCAGTCAGGAGTTCAGAGCGCAGCTTGAATACGCGATTGCGACGTACCGTCTGAACAGATTGTTTGAACAATCGGAACGCGGGGATAAACCCGGTGTCGCTCAATATGAAAATCTCGTAAACTACTTCGCTGCGAATCCAGGTTTTCTGCGCGATAACATCGATCTTTTCGAGCGGCTGTGTAATATTGTCACAGAAAAAGCCATTGCCTCGGGTAATTACGTGCAGGCCCTGCGCTTTGAAGAAATGAAACGGCAATTAAGCGCGTTGCCAATTTATTTTGACGATCTAAAACTGTATGGTGAAAAGGACGACCTGTTCAGCCGCTTATTGATTGCCGAACAGCGGCGTACCGCGCTGAGTAACCATATCCGAGCGGCCCGGCTTGCGCGCCAGGGTGTGCAGGCTCCCGAAAAAGAACTCGCCGATCTTGATGCTCAGGTGGTTGCGTTGCGGCGCGAATTGCGGCGTCCCGATCGCCTCGATTACCGATATGAGACATTTTTTTCGGCCGGTATCTCCGAAGCCGAAATTGCCCGTGTCGCCTCCGCAGGATTAATCTATGTATTGAAGCCCCGCGATCAAATTTATTTGCTCCACGCTGCTTCTGCACAGGGCAGAAGGGGGGCGGCGTTGAATTTTTACTTGTATAAACCTGCCAACGCAGACCAATTGCCGGCAGATCTGATTGGTTTAGTTAGAAAAACCCGGGCACGCATACTTGTCGTTGCGCCTCAGGTGCTGTCGCTTTCGGGCAATGATCCGCTGCTCAGGACTCTTGCCAGACAAACCACTCTGCGTGCTGCAGTGAACTTCAGCAATAACCCCGACCTCGCGAAGCGCAATATGCTGCAGCTTGCCAAGGCCGGTGGCCTACTGTCTTTGAGTTCGGGCAACGAGCTCGACTATTCCACTCCGCAGCCTGTGTCGCGGCTGCGCGTACCCGCCGATGCAGATAAGCTGCCGCAGCACAGAAATATTATTGATTATGAGGCCGATTTGGTGCGCAAGGCGACTCTTGCTGATAACGCCCCGGTTACACCGGCAGCACTGTTTCGTCTCAAGGGAAACCCGAATTTTGCCATTGCTTCACGGGCATCGCGTGATGTTTTAGATATCGCCGACGAAATGCGTTACGCAACCGCGGCGGATCTCTATTTTTCTGCGATGGGCGCCGGGCAGGTGTTGCATACGTTTTCTCCCCGCAAGCAGGCAAAGGCAATCATTGAAAAATACCTCGACGACGGTAACTCGGCTGCCGGGACGCTTGTTACCGGTAACGCGGTTATCGCACCCGGAAAGACATCGGTATTGATGGGTTCGCAGGCGGCGACGCAGCGCGGCATCTACGTACGAAAAATCGCCGCGGCGCGCTCGGCGCGTACGTTCAGCGAAGCGGCAGCTTACGCCGACGACGCTGTTTGGCTTTTTCCGCAAGATCACTATTTTCGCGTGCAGGCCGCAGAATTACATCTTATGCTCGGTGAGCGAGATCAGGCACAGCCCCACATAGATGCCATCGCGGCAACCGTAGGTGAGCGCACCGGGCGTCGCGAAGATTATGCGAAGCTACTGCTGCGGGCAGGTGAATTCGCCGCCTTCGAAAAACTGCTCGGTGAGCATGAAGGCCTGAAGGCTGCGATCAGCAAATCACCCGACGAATATGCCGCGCTGATGCAATTGCGCGCTTTTTCAGAAGGAAATCTCGCCCTCATTGCAAAACCTTTTGCCTGGGAAGCCGCGGATCAGGAAGTCTCGCATGCGGCGCTGTTTGTCTCGGTTTCCGGTAAGCTGCGCAATGAATATCTTAAATATGAAATTTGCAATGCGGCGATGCTGGCTCTTGAATTCAAGCTTGTGGCGAAATCGTGCGTTCGCGACGAAGTGGCTGATAGTGCGCTGCTCAGCGAACGCGTTAACGCCGTACGTTGGGCGGCCGGTTACCCACTGCAGTTAAATTCCGCTGAGCTCATTCAATACGCAGTGCAGCAGCTCTCGGCGGGCTACATAAGCGACGCTCTCGGCTATAGCCGGCGCGCTATTCAAAGCGGCGATTTAGGTGTCGCGGAAAATTTGCTGGCGCTTTCTTTGCTCAGGGTTCTTGCGCTGCGCGAGACAGATATTTCGACGAGCCGTGAAATCGCCAAGCAGCTCGCGGCCATCTCGGCTCTCGGGCTTACGCAAAGCACGAATTCGCAGGCCAGGCGCTTTTACGGTCTGCTCGGGCGCGCCGAAGCCGTTCTCGAACAGGGTGCGCGCGCGATACAGTTTATCACGGCCGACGATTGGGAAACTTCGGGTGTTGTCAGTACGCGCAATCAGCTGATGCGTCTTGCGCAGACAGTCGCACCGGCGCCGGCAGATTTTTCGTTATTGCGTTCATCCGGTTTTGCCGCAGACAACGGTCTTGAGCGCGAACTTACCGAGTACGGCGAGCTGGTTTCGGCGGGCAATAAAGCGGCACGCTGCGGGTCAGCCTGCGCGATGCTCACGAAATATTATCTTTCACAGTCTGATCATGCGACCGCGCTGAAGCTCGTGCTTGCAGCACAGAACGCCGATCTGAATTATCCGGGAGCAGGCGTGTATGGTTACACGAAACTTTTTGCTGGCGAGTATTATCGCTGGCAAAGTGATGGCACGACGGTAAACTTTGCAACCGTCGCTGCCGTCGATAAGAATGCCATGGCTGCAGTTCCCGCGGGAGTAAGGTATTTGCTGATGCCGCAGCGCGGTAATTTGCTCAACGAAGAAAAGCTGATGCCGTCGCGCGAAGTCATTATGTTTGGTGGCGAGGCTTCGGGTGATTATTCCGGTGGCGCCGTGCCCGAGGTCAGTTTTGCATCCGCCCGTCCCGAAACACTGCATTCAGCACTCGTTGCGCAGTGGGGTAGTGAAAAAAAACGCCCCCCGGCCACATTTGTGGTTAAACCCCCTTTCGACGCTGCCGGGGGATTGCTGCAAATTTATTCAGCGCCGGTGAAATTGTCGGTGCTGCACCGCCTCAAACCGGGGGGATATCACCTGTTCTGTGCAGAGTCGGAGCCATACGGGGGGTTTGCCGTATTCGTCCAAGCGCTGGCAGAAAACATGATCCAGCGTAAAATGGGCGTTGAAGAAGCCTATTTCACGACGATGACCAACCTCGGAATAAAGCAAGCCTCGACAAGGCCGCTCTATTATTTATACCGGAACTGAAGGTGCCACAATGCAAACCGTGAGCCGCGTAGAGACAGGTAACCTGCTGCTGAAAACCGAAGGTGACCGGCAGTATATTGAGACCACGGACGAACTGAACAAAGCGGCGCAGTATATACTCAAGGCTGCCTGCGGCCTGATGCATGCCGAAAGCTGTTTTCTGGCGCTGAAGACCGGGCAGGGCGTGAAGACGTACCGCATCTCAAAGCGCGGCCTGACCAATCTGGAAAAAAATATCATGCAAAAAAGTCTCGCGGAAAGCGAGACTCTGATCATTGAGAACAAGCAACAGCTCTTCAACCGCGCGCAGATGTCGATGGGCGAAGCCGAAACTTCCTATTTGGCTTCGCCATTGATTACTGACGGGCGCGTCGTTCTCGGAGCATTGTTGTGGGCCACCAAACTCGGCGAAGAAAATTTCGGCGAAGAAGATCTGAGTCTGGCATCGACATTCAGCCGCACTTTCGCCCGCATGCTCGCGAACTGCATCGCATCGCCCGATAAGACCACCTTGCTGGTGAAATTCAGCAGCAATCTCGTGACCGTTTTCGAGAATCTGTATCTTTACCGCAAAAATATCGAGAATAACTTTCTGCTCTCGGAAATGATCAAAGTGTCGAAGATGATCAACTCGACGCTCGACCTCAACAGTCTGCTCGAATCAATTATGGATTCTGCCAAGATCGTTCTGAAAGCCGAAGCTTCATCGCTGATGCTCATCGATCGCAAGACGAATGAATTGTTTTTCAATATTATTTCGGGCGAGAAGGAGCGTGATCTTAAAGAAATACGCATTCCCATCGGCGTGGGCATTGCCGGTATCGTCGCAGAGACGTGCAAGCCGCTCGTCGTCAATGATGCGCAGAACGATGAGCGTGTGTATAAACAGGCCGATGCGAAAATCAATTTTGTCACACACAACCTGATTGCCACACCGCTCATGGTGCGCAACCGCATCATCGGAGTCATCGAGGTCATTAATTCGATCGGGCGTTCAGAATTTACAGAGAAAGATCTCGAACTGTTCAATACATTTTCTGAACAGGCGGCACTCGCGATTCATAATCGCGAACTCATCGATTCGCTGAAAGATATCAACCGCGAACTGAAGAAGAAGGTGCATGAGCTTTCAAGCCTGCACGAAATCGGCAAGGTGTTGATGTCAACGCTTAATGAAAAAGACCTGTTCGATTCGATAGTGCGCATCATCGCGGACGAGATGCAGGCAGACCGGGTTTCGATCATGATCTATTCACCCGACCACGATGCGCTGGAAATTGTTTCGCATTACGGTCTCGATCTTTCGCCGTTTGAGCGGGCGTTCGTTTCGCTGGAAAAATCACTCGCGGGCCGCTCCTACAGCGAGCATAAACTGATCTATACCAATTCGCTCGAAAAGTCGCCGTACGCGGCGTTCCGCGATGTCGAGCGCTATCATACCGGCGGATGTATTATCCAGCCGCTGATGCATGGTAAGGAAATTTACGGCGTGCTGAACATATCAGACCGTCAATCACCGACGAGCCATGATTTTAACGACGATGATCTGCGGCTTGTGGCGACGATTGCCAGCCAGATCACGCGTAGTATCCAGAATTTTCGGTTGCTTAACGAAATGCTGCAAAAGCGTTCGTATGAAAAAGAGCTCGAAATTACCTCGAGCATCCAGAAATCCATTTTACCGACGCATTTTCAGAAATCGTCGTGGTTTGATCTCGGTGTAATTTCTGAACCCGCAAAGCTCATGGGTGGGGATTTCTATGATTTTCTGGCTTTTGATGGCGATCAGTATGTATTTTCCGTAGCAGATGTGAGCGGCAAGAGCCTGCCCGCAGCGCTGTTTATGGCGGTAACGAGTTCCATCATCCGCACGTATGGGCGTGAAATACGCACGCCGGCCGATGTGCTCTATAAGGCCAACGATCTTATCTATCAAGACAGCCAGTCGGGAATGTTCGTGACGCTTTTTTATGCGTTCTACAATGCCCCTGACCACGAGTTATATTACGCCTCGGCCGGACATAACGAGCAGCTGATTTTCCGCCATGACACGCGCACGTTCGAGAAACTCGGCACCCGCGGCCGGCCTTTGGGTGTCGTCGATTCACAACTGCACGGGCCATTTGGCGAAGGGCGCGCGTTTTTGAATGAAGGCGACCTGTTGATTCTCTATACTGACGGCGTCGTTGAGGCAATTAACGAGCGCAAAGAAGAATTCGGTTTCGACCGATTCTGCAAGATTATCAGTGATAATATGTTATTGTCTTCAGACCAGTTAGTGAAGAAGATTTTCCGCGAGGTAAAAACTTTTGCCGGCAGCGAAGCACAATACGATGATTTTACTTTGATGGTCATCAAGGTTCTTAAATGACGTGCTGCAAAAAGGTTTTTGTCGCCGAACCTTCAGCGATACCTAAAGTACACGACTTTGTCGAGAACACGTTACGCGAGAACGGCGTGGGCGGAGTTTCGACTGCAGATATTGTGCTGGCATGTGATGAAACGGCGACGAATATCGTCGAGCACGCTTTCGACGGCGCGGGCCGCAGCCTTGAACCGAGGCCGGAATTCATTCTCACTCTCCGCTGCGATAAACACAAGGTGACCGCTACTTTCTTTGATTCTGGCAATTCTTTCGATTTGCACGCAGTGGCGCCGCCTGATATCAGGAAAAATCTGGCCGGTGAGAGGCGTGGCGGCTACGGTGTTTTTTTGATACGAAAATTGGTTGATAAAATAGTTTACAGCGCACGGCGACGGTTGAACGTAACGAGGCTTGTGAAAGAAGTCAAGGCTTAGAATGCTCAGAACCAAAGAAGTTGGCAACTACATTGTGGCATACCTCAAGGGCCGCCTTGACGTGCATATCAGCGGTGAAATTGAAAAAGACCTGATGGTGCTGAGCGAGAAAAATCCTGATTCTGATTTCGTGCTGAATCTCGAGGGCATCGAATATATGTCATCGAGTGGATTGCGGGTACTGGTCGCCCTGATGCGCCATCTCAAAAGCAAAGGCCGCAAAATGAAACTCTGCAACATGAATGTTGCGGTAAAAAAGATTTTCGAAGTCGTCGAACTCATGGATATGTTCGATATCTATCCTTCAGAAGAAGACGCTCTTAAATAACCGGAGGGTATATGGCTGGTGAGCCTCGCCGAACCATCCTTTCGTCGCTGGCGAATCTTTTTTCGGGTGCAAAGAAGAGACATAATACTGAAGCCGCCGCTCTGGAAGGCCTGTCAACAGGTCGTGGACCTACTGGGCAGCGACTGACGCGCGCCGAGTTTCTCAGTGTCTACCAGAGCATGCCCGAAGAATCGCGTGCTGAACTTTTTGCTTCGCTCGATTTTCGGCAGAAAAAACGCCTGCTCGAGCTGCTCACTCCGGATAAAAACGCTGAAGCGCAGAACTCCAAAGCACCTGAAGACAGCCAATGGGCGGCGGAAGATTTTCTCCCTGAAAAGGACGAAGCAAAAATTGCTCGCCTGAGGCAGGTACGTGAATTGCGCGAACTCCGCGCTCTATTCGCGCGTTTTGAAGAGTGTGACCCAGCAGCGGTCGCAGAGGTGCTGGCGCATGAGATACCGCCGGTTGCCGCCATTGCGCTTTTACAATTAGGCGAAAAGCCCGCGTCAAAAATTCTCAAGCAAATGCCGGAGCTCAAACGCGGCGAAATCGTGCGTGCCATGGCAGCCGAACGCCAGGTCAGCAGCGAAGTGTTGCTTGCCCTCGCGAAAAAGATGCAACAGAAGATTGATGAATTACCAGCTGCGACCATGATGAAAGTTGACGGGGTCAGGCATGTGAATGAAATTCTGAAACTGCTGGGCGCCGAAGAAGCAGACCGCATTACGCGCGAAGTTGCCGAGCATGACGCCGATCTTGCAGGTCATCTCGAGCAGCACCGCTACCAGTTCGAAGATCTTGTTGAACTCAATGCGCGCGATTTTAGAACTCTATTCAGCGCTCTACCCGACGAACAACTATGGGCGCGCGCGCTGAAGGCGGTCGACCAGTCACAGCGCAAAGCATTGCTCGGCAAATTGCCTCTGAAGCGCGCGGGTATGATTGCCGAGGCTATGGCAAGCATCAAGACAACCCGGCTAGATAGCATCGACAAGGCCCGCGGCAAAATCTTGCATCAGGCATTAAAAATGGCAGCACGCCATGAAATCCGCTTTGCAGGCAATGGTTTGCATTGAAGCACACGGATGTGCGAAGTTTGCCGGGGCCACGGACGGCCCAGCGCGGCAAATTGAAGCACACGGATGTGCGAAGTTTGCCGGGGCCACGGATGGTCACGGCGGGGCAAGCTGATGCGCCGTCGTTATGTCGTTTCGGGTCGCGTTCAGGGTGTCGGTTTTCGTCAATTTACGGCCGAGCAGGCACGGCGAATCGGCGTAGCCGGTTGGGTGCGTAACTTAGCCGACGGTAGTGTTGAAGCCGAGGCCGAAGGCGACGAAGATATTCTGGCGCAGTTTGAGGCAGTGCTGAGGCGAGGGCCTGCTCTGGCGCGAGTCGATGCACTGAAAGAATTTGCAGCGTCAGGCAATGATCCATTGCCGCGACCCTTTGCCGTGTCGCGCTAATACTATGCTGCTCTATAACCTGCTGCTGCTCATTGTTTATCCGCTGTTGTATGTGGTTTCGCGCCTACATTCGCGTTTGCGGATCAACTTTGATTTGCGTAAGAATTTGCCTGATTTTTCGGCGGCGCAGGGGAAAACGCATATCTGGTTTCACGCGGCTTCCGCCGGAGAGTTCGAGCAGGTGCGCGCGGTTGCCTTGTCGATGCGGCAGAAGCATAAGAATCTATTCTTTTCATTCAGTTATTTTTCTGATAGCACTTATCGCACGCGCAAAGGTGACGCAGTGCCTGATGTACTTTTTGCTCTGCCTTTCGATTTTCCATGGCGTATGCGCAACCTCGTGGCGCGCATGCAGCCCCACGCGCTGATCATCGCCAAATACGATGCATGGCCGAATCAAGTGCGCGCCGCAGCATCGGCGGGTGTACCGGTATACCTTGTCAGTGCCACACTTCCGGCCGCTTCGAGACGCCATCGGTTTCCGCTGCGTTATTTTCTGCGGTCGACTTATGCCGCCATGCGCACTATCTTTGCCGTCAATGCGGAACATGCGCAGCGTCTGCGTGCCATCTCGTCGGCGAATGTGCAGATATCAGGCGACACGCGTTTTGATGCGATTGCAGCAAGGCTCAGAGAAAACCGCGACAAAGCAAAGCAGCTCACTGCGATAACTGCCGGTACGCGCAACGCTGTCACCATCGTCGCGGGGTCAACGTACGCTCCATCAGAAGAGATGCTTGTGACCTATGTTGCGGAAAAGAAAATCGTCGCGGGCAAAAAGTTGAAGCTCGTACTTGCTCCGCACCACCTGAAGCCGCAGAATCTGGACAGGCTTGAATCGCGCTGTCTTGCGTTGGGGCTAAAATCGGTGCGCCTGAGTAATCTCAGCCGCGAAAGCTGGGATGTCTGCATTATTGACGGCTTCGGATTTTTGGCTTACCTTTATCCGCTATGTGATCTTGCCTACGTCGGTGGTGGCTTTGAGGGCTCTGTGCACAGCGTCATTGAAGCGGCAGTGGCGGGGGTGCCGGTGATCACGGGGCCCGCGATTGCCAATTCAGCCGAGGCACTGGAGCTGCATTCGCTGCAATTGTTGCAGATTCTTCCGGCGCCCGACGCTGCAGCATTCGCCGGCTGTGTGGATTACGTGTGGAAAAACCGGACGGCAATCGGTAAAAAGACAGCTGCATACTTTCGTGAAAGATTGGGCGTGAGTAACGAAATTATGCATACTGTGATGGACGACATATCGGAAAAAAAAGAGCGCGTATGAATGAGCGGGCGCAGCCCACTCACTCATACGCCCAGAAATTGGAGACATTATGGCATACGCACCCATTGTAATTGAACAAACAAACCGCGGCGAGCGGCATTACGACATTTATTCCCGCCTGCTCAAAGATCGTATTATTTTCATGGGCTTTCCGATCGACGACGCCTATGCAAATGTGATCATCGCGCAGTTGTTGTTTCTCGAATCTGAAGATCCAGAAAAAGACATCTATCTTTATATCAATTCACCTGGTGGTTACGTCTCATCGGGCTTGGCAATTTATGATACATTGCAGCTGATTCGGCCCGAGGTGCGCACCGTGTGCACCGGTCAGGCATCGAACATTGCGGCGTTGATTCTCGCCGCCGGGGCAAAAGGTAAGCGTTCGGCTCTGCCGCATTCGCGCATTCTGTTACACCAGCCGATGGGGGGTGCGTCGGGGCAGGCATCTGATATCGAGATTCAGGCACGAGAAGTGCTGCGCATCCGCGACACGCTCAACGGCCTTTACCAGAAGCACACCGGCCAAACGCTCGAAAAAATCGAGCAAGAAACCGAGCGCGATCTGTACATGGATGGCGCCGAGGCGGTTAAATGGGGGCTAATTGATTA
This sequence comes from Leptospiraceae bacterium, assembly GCA_016788945.1. GTDB lineage: Bacteria > Spirochaetota > Leptospiria > Turneriellales > Turneriellaceae > Turneriella. The sequence continues at coordinate 422 of JAEUSA010000277.1, read as the reverse complement.
TGTCATATCAGCCCGCACCGAAAATGCCTCGAAAGAATTGGCTGGTTAATCGATAATTAAGAGGTCACATGGCAGAACGTCGTTCGTACGATTCCGGTAACCATTGTTCATTTTGCGGCAAAGAGCAGGCGAAAGTTAACCGCCTGATTGCAGGCCCGGGTGTACATATTTGCGATGAATGCGTTTTGCTGTGCAATGGCATTCTTGCCGACGATCTCGAAAAGCAGGCCGCACCCGCGACGGTGCAGAAATTACCCAAACCCGCGGAGATCAAAAAGGTTTTAGATGAATATGTCGTCGGGCAAGATGCTGCAAAACGCGCGCTCTCGGTCGCCGTATATAACCACTACAAACGGTTGCAATACGAAAAGGAGCAAGCCACCAAACAGGGTGGAAAATTTCTCCGCAAACATAACTCCGCC
>JAEUSA010000267.1 GCA_016788945.1 Leptospiraceae bacterium | reverse complement strand
TTGCCACCCTGCAAGATTTGTGCGGCGACGAGGTAAGTTGAAAAATGTTCGAGTTGTGCGCTAACACAATGCGAGCCTTTGTTCACGACACCCCCCACAGCGGCATAATTACCGGAAACGGGATCAAGATAATAGACTTGTAAGGTTTCTTCTTTTAAATTCTGTGATGCCAATTGCGCTGCATCGTAGCAAATATTCAACGCCACAGGCTTATTAAATTCTATACCGTGTGCACCGAGCTCGATAGAGGCCCCTACAGGAACCAATGTTTCTTGCGCGGCTGCAGCAGCGGTTTTCGTCACAGAAATTTCAGCATCTTCATTTAGTGCTCCGGCAGGCACTGTCAATTGAACGGAATTGCCGATACTCAACGTTGCGCCGGATTCTGCGGTTACGCGCGCCGCAACTTTATTCGCCTCAGCCGGGGCTTTGACCTCACCCCCGGGAGCCGCAACCTGAACACTGGCCTTTCCTGAGCAATAGGTCAAGAAGCTCAATATTCCAACGGTTATAACGATTTTTGATACACTATACATAAACCCTCCTTTTGGTAAACAAGTGTTCAGTCAGAAAAATTCACATATGTGCACTGTAATGCTTTTTTAGGAAAGGTTACGGATCACAATTACGGATACAATAGATACTTCTGCCGGACGTCCTGGAACGCTTTGACATCCGCCGCAATGCGGGTCAGTAATACATTCATGGCTTCACCCTTGGCAAGGCTGTCGATGAAATTGCTGTCACCGACGGCGTGTGCAATTCGCTGCCAGTTTTTCTCACGGCCCCTCTCGGGAAGGTGTTTATGTACCTCGCGCGCTATCGTGATAAAGGTGCGCATCGCATCGACTTTGCGCCGGTTGGTGATGACCAGCCTGATGCCGCGGCAGAGTTTGCTGCGGTAGGCCGAACGCGAAGGCCTAAACACCACCGGCAAAAACTTCACGCCCGGCAACCTTGCCGCATTCAGCGCTGCCGCCAAACGTTTCGCATCAAAAAATGGTGCGCCATAAAGCTGAAAAGGGCGTCGCGTGCCCCGACCGACGCTAATATTGAGGCTCTCGAGCGAACCCGCGATGTGGTAACCGATAACCGAGTTCATGTCGGTTATACTCGGGCTCGGATTTTTCCATGGCTGACCGGTTTCATCGTAGAACATTCTGTGTTTATAGCCCGAAAGTTTAATCACCTCGATATCTGCGCCTATGTCAAAATGTTTATTGTAATATTGCGCAAGCTCGCCAATGGTCATCGCATGCGAGATCGGAATCGGAAAATAACCGGCGAACCCGCCGTGAAATTTTGTTTCCAGCAACGGCCCGTAAACGCCCAGCGGTGCCGCCATATTCGGCCGGTCGAGAATTAGCATTTTCTTACCGTTGGCCTTTGCCGCCTTCATCGACAAAATCATCGTCGTCGCATAGGTATAATAGCGCACACCGATTTCTTGAATGTCAAAAATGAGGATGTCGACGTCGCGCAGATCTTCTGCACCCGGTTCTTTCTTTTTCCGTTGGTAGAGCGAGACGACTTTCAATCCGGTTTTGCTATCTTTACCGTCGGCGACATGGTCGTCGACTTTTCCCCGCACACCGTGTTCGGGGGCGAAAATTTTGGCAATCTTGTAGCGCTCGTGCAGAAGGTCGATGATATGCCGACCCTTGGCGTCAATGGAGCTGTGATTGACAATGAGGCCGATGCGCTTGTCTTTCAGCCACTTGTCGCTGTCTTTGAGCAGATTGTCGAGGCCGGTTTTTACCTTTGCGGCAGACAGGTCAGCGCCTATCAACGCCAGCAGTAAAACCAATGGAAAAACACGCATACCCATAGCGGATTATCGGCATTTTTACTATAGCGTGACAGTTTGAAAATACTTCTATGTTGAATCGTTTCAGTCCGAAATACGGTTTTTTTCCGCGCCGCA
>JAEUSA010000146.1 GCA_016788945.1 Leptospiraceae bacterium | reverse complement strand
CCCGAAAGTGTCGCCAGCCGCCTGCTGTCGGGTGAGCGTACGATCGCCGACTATTTCGATAACGTCTCGGTGCTCTTCGCCGATATCGAAGGGTTTACCAGTTTGTCCCGCAAACTAAATCCGCATGATCTCGTGCAGCTCTTAAACCGGATATTCAGCCATTTCGACGCGTTGGCCGGTGTCTTGGGTCTGGAAAAAATCAAAACGATCGGCGATGCGTACATGGTCGGAGCCGGGTTGCCGACGGCGATCGACGACCATGCGCAACGCTGCTTTGAAATGGCGCAGGGAATGCTGCGCATTCTCGACGATGAAAACCAGAATATCGGTGAACCGTTGCGCCTGCGTATCGGCATCGCGACGGGGCCGGTGGTCGCCGGCGTTATCGGGCAGAACAAGTTTATCTATGATCTGTGGGGCGATACGGTGAATACCGCAAGCCGCATGGAATCGTCGGGTGTTGCGGGAGAAATCCACATTACCGAAACGACGCGCGTCGCCTTGGGCGATGCGGCGCAATATGTCGACCGCGGGGAGATTGAAATTAAAGGTCTGGGCTCGATGCGAACATACCTCGCCCGAACAAAAGAAACGATCTGAACGCATTACCTCGCGCATATTAGCGCCGAACGTTTTCCCGGTCCCAAAAATCCGGATTCTCGGTGAGAATTTCAATGCACGCATCGCATGCCGCGGCGTCGTAAAGCTTTCCCCTGTTAGTTTGCAGCTCTTTGAGCGCCATATCGGTACCGAGAGCCGGTCGGTAAGGACGATGGGAGCTGATCGCCTCTGTGACATCTGCCACTGCAATGATGCGTGCTTCTGGCAATATTTGTTCCGCGAGCAGATGCCGCGGGTAGCCAGAACCATCGAGTTTCTCATGGTGCTGGTAAATCATCTCTGCCAATGGCCAGGGAAAATGCGAGTCTTTGAGTATTTCAAATCCTGACTGGGCATGCGTGCGCACGAGTGTGTGTTCGATCTCCGAGAGACGTCGCGGGTTACTCAGTATTTCGGCGGGGATATGGATTTTTCCGATGTCGTGTAACAGCGAACCAAACTCAACACCGGTGACAAAATTTTCATCGTGGCCGAGTCGTCTGGCGATCGCAGTTGCCAGCAAAGAGACTCTTTTTTGATGACCATCAGTATAGGGATCTCGTTGTTCAATAGCTCGCGCGAGGGCTGAAATCGTTTCGCTCATTGTCTGCCGCAATGTACGGTTGACGGTCGCCAACTCGTCGCGGGTCTGTAAGAGAAGTTCTTCGGCTATTTTAATTTCAGAAATATTTTCATGAACAACGACAATGTAGAGTTGCCCCTTTGATTCGAAGCAGGTTACGCGCATCTGGAACCATCTTTTTTCGGTTGGACTATGGCAGGGGTAATCGAGACGGAATTCACCGCGCCGGTCGTCAATGAGGCGGGCAAACCAGCCCGATAATGGACTTGTACCTTCATCGGTGTCGCACACATTCAGATAGCTGGTGCCAACACCGTAATTGCTCGCGCGCAGAGAGTTATTGTCCGCGAAGCGTTTCCATGCTTCGTTGACATAAATAATTTCGCCTGCCTCGTTCAACACGGCAACATGAGCGGAGATAGAATTTAAAGTTGCGGCAAAGATACTGTTGTCCATGCGCCCAAGGGAACCTAATAAAATCTTAGTGGATCGTAAAATCTATTATTAGAGAGGGTTGGACAGCTATTTTTCGCCGGCAATAGATTTAGCGCCCCCTGCGTCTATGCCAGAGTAAAGCGGTTTATGGCATGTCGTCGGCATTAATTTTGCCTCATGTCAGCGATCAAGGTTACCATAGGCGATTCGGGCGGCGAGTTCCAAGCTGAAACAACATTCGCCGAGGTGGTCGAGAAGCTCGCACCCTCATTTCGCAAGACGGCGTTGGGGGTCGAGGTTGAGAAGGTTTCTTTTGACCTGTCGCGCACAATCGCTGAGGTACTTAAAACTCTGCGCAGTCAGATGGCGAATGTACCCGAACAAGTCACGGCCCGTCCGCTGACATTCGAAGACGAAGCAGGCAAAGAGATCTTTTGGCATTCGAGTGCACACGTGCTCGCGCAGGCACTAAAGCGCCTTTATCCGCATATTCAACTTGAAGATGGTCCCGTCGTCAAGAACGGCCCGGGTTTTTTCTTTTACGATGTTTTACTCGAAGACAAAATCACTGAAGAATCTTTTGAGAAAATTGAAGCCGAGATTCAGAAAGTAATCCGCGAGAACCACCCCGTTAAGCGTTTGGTGATGGAGCGCGCCGACGCTGTCGCCAAATTCAAGGCGATGAACGAACACCTCAAAGTCGGCATCATCGAAAAACTGCCGGCCGATCGCGAGATCAGCATTTATGAGCAGGGTGAATTTGCCGACCTGTGCCGCGGCCCGCACGTGCCATCAACCGGTAAGTTGGGTGTTTTTAAACTCACAACCGTCGCGGGCGCGTACCTTGGTGGCAAAGCCGAAAACCAAATGCTGCAACGCATCTATGCGGTGAGCTTTCCCGACAAAAAACTTCTCGCCGAACATTTTCGCCGGGTCGAAGAAGCGAAAAAACGCGACCACCGCAAGTTGGGCGGCGAACTCGAACTCTTTACTACGAGCGAAGATATCGGGCCGGGCCTTATTCTCTGGCTGCCGCGTGGCAATATTATTAAGGATGAACTCGAAAACTGGGCGAAAGAAACTGAGGCGAAGAATGGTTACCAACGCGTGACAACTCCGGTGGTGACGAAAGAAAATCTCTTCTATACCAGCGAACATCTACCGCACTACATGGAGAGCATGTTCCCGCCGATGCAGATGGATAACGAGAATTATTACATCAAGCCGATGAACTGCCCGTTTCACCACACCATCTTCGGGCACAGACCACGCAGCTACCGCGAACTGCCGTTGCGAATGGCGGAGTACGGCACTTGCCACCGCTACGAAGATTCAGGTGCACTCATGGGCCTCATGCGCGTGCGCGCGATGCAGATGAACGATGCGCACATCTATTGCACCGAAGAGCAGGCGGTTGAAGAGTTCAAGGCGGTCATCAAACTGCACGAATATTATTACAATGCGCTCAACATCACCGACTACCACATGGTGCTGTCGCTGAGAAACCCCGCCAACAAAAAATACCACGGCGACGTTGAAATGTGGGATAAGGCAGAAGCACTGACGCGGCAGGCGATGGAAGAATCGGGGGTGCAATACATTGTCGAAAACGACGGTGCCGCGTTCTACGGGCCGAAGATGGATTTTCAGATTAAGAGCTCGATCGGCCGGGAATTCACCTCATCGACCTGCCAGCTTGACCTTTTTATGCCGATGAAGTTTGATCTCAAGTACGTCGACAAAGACGGTACGTTCAAGCGCCCGGTTTGTATTCACCGTTCGCCGCTTGGCACGCATGAACGTTTCATCGGCTTTTTGATCGAGCACTTTGCCGGTGCTTTTCCCGTGTGGTTGGCACCCGAGCAGGTGCGCATTCTACCTGTCAGCGGCGCGCACATGGAATATGGTACGAAGCTTGCTGCTGAGCTCAAAGATGCGGGTATACGCGTTCACGTCGAAGAGCCAGAAGACAGTCTCGGCAAGCGCATTCGTACAGCCGAAAAATTGAAAGTGCCCTATATGCTGGTCGTCGGTGACAAAGAAGTTTCAGGCGGATTAATCAACGCGAGAAACTATTTCACCGGTGAGCAGAAAGAATATTCACGTGAAGAGTTTTTTGGCACAGTACAAGAAGAAATCCGCACGAAAAAAATCAGGGAGATCGTCAAGAAGGCTTGATGGATGTAAAGGAGATCTTTCGCCACTCCAGCTTACCAGATCACGAACCTTGCCGCAGCATGATCGAAGAGCTGCGGCGTTCGCACCTTGCCTCTATAACGCAGAACCTGAAGCTCTTAAGTTATTTTGAGCTTGGCAAATCGCTGCACTCTTCAGCAAAAATCAGCGATGTTTTCGAAGACGTCATCACACAGATTCGCATTATCACCAAAGCAGATCGCGGGTATATTGTACTGCATCAGGTGAATAAGAATCAGGAGCAGATTCTGTTCACGACGAATCGCAAGAATCGTATTCGTGAGTACCGTTTTTCTGCCGAGCGCGCCCTGCATTTTCTCACGCTGACGGAAGGCTTGTACCCCGTCGTGCGCCCATTTAGCAGCCTGCGTCGGCTGTGGGATGGCCTACCCGCGGGTGCCGAAGACGACGGCAGCGATGCCAAGCTTGCATTGATTTGCCCGATTATCGTGCGCAAAAAGAGACTCGGTGATTTTGTACTCGTCGGCAATCGGTTTCTGGAAATTTTTGGCCAAAACGATATTTATCTTTTTTTTGGGTTTGCCGAACAGTTAGGGCATGCAATTCTCAACAGTCAGTATTACCAGTGGTCGTTCAAAGATTCACTCACCGGTCTCTATGTACGGCGGCAGCTTGATGAAAAATTTGCGCAGCTCGTGGAAGAATATCAGCTGAAACAACGCAGCTTCAGCTTGCTGCTCATCGATTTCGACTATTTTAAGCAGGTAAACGACGAATTTGGCCATAACGTCGGTGACCAAGTTTTGCGCGAGTTTTCTGATTTTCTCGTTTCCCATCTTCGCGATAAGGATATTCCGATTCGTTATGGTGGTGAGGAGTTTGCCGTTTTGTTGCCCGATGCTACGGTGCAGGCAGCGCGCAAAGTTGCCGAACGCATATCGACGGGACTCGCGGAGTTCAGATTCGTCACCGGAAAGCAGCATACCGTATCACAGGGTATTGCTGAGTATAACGGAGAATCTTCTCTCGAGCTGTTTGTCGCGCGGGCCGACAAGGCTCTCTATGATGCCAAGACCGGTGGGCGCAACCGTATTCTTATCGCCGAGCGACCGTAGCCGTCAAATTACTCCGTAGCGCGAGTTCTTCAGCAGGTGGCATCGGTGGGCGCATTTCGCGGTCATAATGGCGTTCTGCCGGCGGTTTTATGAACTCGCGCGAGAGCTTCTCATACTCTGTCTGGAATACGGCGAGAGTCCATTTGCCGTATAGATTGTGGCCGCCCTCATAAGTCTGCTGGTCGTATTCTTCGTGCGTCGTCACATAACCCATGTAGTCATTGCTGTAACTGTTCATGAAGACATGACGGATGCCAGCAGGTTGTAGTGCCTCTTTGATCGTGTCAATCAGACGATAACCCGCCTGTGTCGTGAATTCGCCGGGAGCCGCGACAATCGCCGTATCGCCCATCTTCACAATCTGTAACGGCAATACATAGGGCAGCATGGCTGATTTGTCGATCGCACCGCTGCGAGCCTGCTGCTTAATCTGCGCTATCAAAGGGTCAGCAAATTCGGGCAATGGCAATTTAGCGAGTGGTAAGCCAAAAGCGAGCTTGTGGTTGCCTTCAATGACGATATCTTTTTTGCCTTGCGCACGATAGAGTCGCTCGACATAAGCGCGCTCTTCTGGCGTATAGGTGCGCTTCATGCTCAGGCGAATGCCACGCACGGTTTCAGCGGCAGTGCGTGCAATGGCTTCAACCGCGGGTGCGATACCCGCACCGTCCAGAGCCTTGCCGGCGAGCATACTTGCGCCGATGCAGGGCTCAAACGTTTCTGCTTCGGCTGCACCATCAGCATAACAAGGCGCTGCTTTCCGCTGAGAGAAATCCGCATAGGTAAGGCAGCCGTCTATTGTACCCGTTATTTGCCGACGATTTTTACCGGAAATGAGATCGAGTGCATGCTCTGATTGCAACCTGCCGTTCTGTTCGGCATATTCATACTCTGCTTCGCCGGCGAGGCGTGCACGCCGCGCCTTCTCGCCGGGGCCGCGGTAGTGCGGTGAAACATCACCCGCCGTGGTCTGTGCAAAGATCGCGATCGGCTTCTCTATGCCCTGCGCCGCAAGTGCTGCCTCGGTGAATGCGGACGCAAAACCCTTATTATCGCCGCAGTACTGTCGCCCGCTGTTGCCGATGCAAGTGGCATGCACGCCGAAAAGCGAGACGAGTGCCGCGACGCGGCCTTCGTATTCAACCCACAGCAGGTACATTGTCCGGTTGATGGCAAGATGCGCCAAAGAGTCGGGACGCTTGACAACATCGCCGTTGCGATTGTATGCATCGAGCGCGCGGTTCCAGGCGACTGGCACATCATCGGCGAATGCACCTTCACTGGTAAATAATGTGACTTCTTTCTGATCGCGCCATGCGGATAAAATTGCTTGAGAAGCCGCCTGAACGACCTGAGAAAGTGTCTCGCGCTGAAATCCCGGTGTGGGTAGGTTATAATAGGCATCGTAAGTTAATCCGCCCGGTGCCGAATGTGTGTGCGTGCAGGTAATGATTGCCGTTTCTTCATTGAGCGCGCCACCCATTTCGGTGCTTACGGCGAGCAGGATTTCGTGGCGTGTCGCATAACTAATCACACCGAGATCCAGACAACAGTAGATTAGGTTACCCCCGCTGGCATCACTCACCACGAGTGCGCGGGCAAAGAGCGGCGTGCGGCTGCCCCACGCCCGGTTTTCATTCATACCGCCATAGCCGTGCATCGCATGGCCCCGGGGTTCGACACGCATTTCGACTTTGCTCCAGCCGGCGCAGTAGCTGCCGGGTTGTTGTGGCTTTTTCATAAGTGAAGGCAATATAGCGGCAAAAAACGCGCCTGTCGCCCGCGATTATGATCTGGTACAGGAGTTTAGGGTCCGAGTTATGATTGGGAACTCGCACAGTAGGCAACAAGCTATGAAATTCCATAGCTATGAGATTTCAGGTGGATCTTTTTTTTACGTTTCAGGTGAGAAAAAATCGGCATTTTCTGGTATTTAATATATAGAGGCCACAGTGCAATGCCAGCGACAACCTGCCTTTCTCAAAGGAAAGCCGACGCAGATTACCGAAATCTGGGAGGTACGTCTGCCTGAAAAGCTATGGCGGATATTACAGCGTCATGCGGTGACCCGGAAAAAGACCCTTTCAACGATTACCCGTTTTTGCGCATTGCCGTTGGCAGATCGGGGTGGTTTACGCTGGTTTTCCTGGATGCTTGAACTGCAGAAGTTAGATCGGGAGGAATATGCAGCATCGCCACATCACCGCCACATGGTTTGTCTATATGGCGAGGATGCTTTATTGTTGCGTCTCGCTGCGCTTCGGTTGAGGATTTCGGTTTCGGCGTTTATCCGGCTCGCCTTGCGGATGTACCTACAGCGGTTAGCTATGGAAAACCACAGCAAGAAGGCCGTTTCCGATGAATTACTCTATTGGTTGGGAATAAAACGCTGGTACAAAATACCCCTAACCGTGTTAACCGCCCCCCTCTCGCAGCGCTTTCTTTTCCTGAGCTTCCCACCGGAATATCGATGGTGAACTTGCGCTATTCGCCGGTACGCCACTCGACACGCTTTTTCTCGACGTAGCGGCCGGGTGATGTTCCTTTGAGCGTCTGGAAGGCGCGATTAAACGCGGTCTTCGAACTAAATCCGCATTCAAAGGCCACCTCAAGAATATTCAGCTCAGGATTTTCCACGAGGCGCTTCACGGCTTTCTCAATGCGGAACTGATTGACGAAACGGTTGAAGTTCGTCTGCATATATTTATTGAGAAACTCCGAAAGCTGGTGCGGTCTGATATCGAGCTCTTCGGCGAGTCTTGCCAGCGTGAGTTTTTCGTCGAGGTAAAGTTTATCCTCGGTCATAAGTTCTATGAGTTCAAAGTGCAGCTGCCGCAGATCGAGCCCGGTAAGCCGCTTGATTTTCGGCGTAGCCATGGCTTCTTTTATCTGTTCGAACAGCTCAGGGTTATAACGCCGCGCAATTTCATACAGGATATTCAGATAGGCGAGAATAGTTACTCCGAGATAGAGCCAGAAACTTTCGCGGTAGATGAAGGCGACGAGGTACAGCACCACAACCCCCGAGAGGGTAATATTCGACAGCACCAGCACCAACGCCGCGAACTTAGTCCTCAGCGCACGAAAGCGAAACAGCAGTGACGCGGTTGTGAACAGAGGTAGGTAGAAGAACAGATTATAGAGTCCCCCGCCAACCGCGAGATATTCGAGCACGGTGATAGGTTTTCCCGCAAAGTAGTCCATTGGCTGATGCGCATAGAGCGCAGGCGCAATGAGGATGCCTAACGTAACCAAGAGCAGAACCACAAGCGCCGGAGCGAACGTGACGAGGTAAATCCGCCTGAACTGGAACGCGGGGTCGACGACCGCATAATAACCGAAGTAAGTCGCAGGCCCGGTCGTGTAGAGAAACGGCAGATAAAGATGGTTGAGCAGGTGGCTCTTGAAACCGTTGCCTGTCATGAATAACCAGACATAGAGCAAGACGATGCCGCCCGAGGCAAACAATATGATATCCATGACGGATTTAAAATTGAGACGGCGTGAAAACGGTTCGCGGAGGGCAATCAGCAGGCTCAGCAGGCTGCCGAACAGAATACTTTGCGCGAAGAAAGCCACGGCATCCGCGATGGAGAGACGAAATGCAGCGTCAAAGTGCATTTACCGTGTGAATCACGCATTGGACTTGTCTGAACCTTGGGAAAAAATTTCACCTTCACCGCAGCCGAGCTCGACGAGTTCTATGCACTGCTCGACGAAAGCCTGACTCCTTACGACTGCGGTAAACTCTGCTCGCCGACCAATGGAGGTGAGCCATTCTGCTGCAGTGCAGATAATGCGGTGCCGATGCTCTACCGCGAAGAATTTCGTTACCTGAGCGAGCGCACGCAGCTGTGGAGCCGCTGGAAGCCGAAGACTCGGGTCGATCGCAAGATGAAAAAAGAGGACGAGACTGAAATTCTCATTTTCTGTGAGTGTAAGGGCGTAGCACACTGCGAACGCCCAAACCGTTCGGTTGGCTGCCGCACATTTCCGCTCGAACCCTATTTTGACAGCATGGGTAATTTCGTGGGGCTCATTTTTATGAAAGAGTTCCGCAACAAGTGCCCGCTGATGAGTCGGCTAAAGGACATTAAACAGCATGTCGTCGACAACCATTATCGTTTCTGGCAGCTGATGTTTGCAAAAAAGGCCGATGAACTCGAGCTTTACATTTCGACCTCGCGCGGCTGGCGCATTTCTGCTTCCAAGCGCGGCACAGAACTGCCGATTTTGTACCCGAGCAAAAACCTACGTGCT